>JBDHYT010000215.1:0-5425 GCA_039811485.1 Marinilabiliaceae bacterium
ATCTCACAGATAATTAATTGATTTACAACAAAACAGGGATGCTCAACAAGTAAATCATCCACGGATTACACGGATTTTCGCAAATTTTTTTTTCTGAAAATGATTACAATGGCAAGAAAGTTACTTGATTTGTTTCAAGATTATATTTCGGTGACGTATCTAAAGAAACTTTATTTATTCTGTCAATCTGCTTATCAAGGAAATAATCTGCATATTTCGTGTAATCCTTAGTTTCATAGAACTGTAATAGTCCGTCCCTATATTTGACAAAATCCTCATCCTTAACAGAATATACCGGCACAATATTGTTTTGCATCAACACTAAACTTTCAACCATTCTGGCAGTCCTTTTATTTCCATCAATAAAAGGTTGCAATCGTGCCAAATTGCAATGCAGGAAAACAGCTCTTTCTAAAGGGTTTGAATATTCAACCTGCTTTTTTATAATTTCTGAAATTTCTTCCTTTATTTGGTGTTCGTCTTTTGGCGGAATATAATCTGTGCTTGTTATAACTACCGGACGCCGTCTAAAATCACCTCTTTCATTGTTTTCAACCAATCCATCTACAAGTTCTGAATGTATGCTTTTGATTGTTCTTTCATCAATTTCAAATGGTTTATCGTTTTTTATTTCAGATATGCAGGTGGTTATAGTATTGTGGAGATTCTTCAACATTTTTGCATCTTCATATTTTTTTGTTGAAGTGACGCCATCACTTAATAGTGCTTCCGTTTCAACATAAGTGTATGTATTTCCTTCTATTTTGCCTGAGTAATAACTCCATGCAACTCTAAGGTTCTTTATGTCAGATGAACTTAATTCTGATAGTTTTGAACTTTCATGATTTAAGATGAAATCAGCCTTCTTTTTTTGAATAGCAGTAAATATTGAATTCATTCCTGTATATTTTGACTAAGTTTATCCATTACATTTTCACGTCAGCAAAACGCAAATATCGGAATAATGTTGCTTTACCCATCTGCAAAACGTCCATTATTTCATATATGTGAAACTTTTCAGCATTAAAATAGGGGTTACGTGGTGGTGGCATCCCAATCATTTATTTTTCTGCGAAAAATGTACAGTTTTTTAATTATCCGTATCTTAGCACCATTATTTACTATCAACAGAGGTGTTTTAGAAGAATGGAAGAGCTTAAGCGCATCAATAAATTTATTTCGGAGACAGGATATTGCTCAAGAAGAGAGGCCGATAAACTGATAGAGCAGAAAAAAGTCACTATTAACGGCAAAATAGCCGAGATGGGAACTAAAGTGGCACCGGGTGATGTGGTTAAGGTTAGTGGTAAGCTCATTACACCATCAAAAACTGAAAATATTTACCTGGCATTCAACAAACCGGTGGGCATTGAGTGTACAACCGACCAGAGTGTGAAAGTAAATGTGGTCGATTTTATCAACTATCCGTCAAGGATTTTTCCCATTGGCCGCCTGGATAAAAACAGCGAAGGGCTTATATTGATGACCGACGATGGCGATATCGTAAATAAGATACTTCGTTCGCGCAATAATCATGGCAAAGAGTATATAGTAACTGTCAATCAGCCTATAACCGACCGATTCATAAAACGGATGGGTGCAGGAGTCCCAATCCTTGGAACCGTAACCAAAAAATGTGAGGTGGAACAGATTAACAAGTTCACTTTCAGGATTATACTCACACAAGGCCTTAACCGCCAGATACGCCGTATGTGCGAGTATATGGATTACCAGGTAACAAGCCTGAAACGCATCAGAGTTTTAAATATCAATCTTGATGTGCCTGTTGGAAAATACCGCAAGCTAAGCAGCAAAGAGGTTAAAGAGCTAAACAGAATTATAGCCAACTCAAGTAAAACAGAGGAGGCGAGCAGATAAAACGTCCTGATTTTACTGCCCAAGCTCCTTTTTTATCATTGAGCGGCACAACTCCACAACTTCAGCAGGTTTATGGTTCTTCGGGTCAATCACTCCTAATGCAGTGTAAGTGATGGTTTGTCCCAACTTCATGGCAAAACGTCCCTTGCTTTGAATCCTGTCGTGGCCATCAATAACCATAGGTACCACCAGAGCCGAGGGAGCGGCACGCATAAGTGTTACAATGCCTGCAGGCTGGAATTCACCAACTATCCCATCCTCGTTTCTGGTTCCTTCGGGGAAGATGCAGGCTCCATACCCCTCTTTTTCAATTAGTTTGCCAAGTCTGAAAATCTCCTTAACCGATTGCGAACCATTCTCACGATCGATAAGTGCCGAACCACTTTTGCGCAAGTCGTAGGAGATAGTCGGGATGTTGCGCGAAAGCTCAATTTTGGATATAAAACGGGGCGAATATTTACGAAATGCAACCACAACAGCCGGTATATCATATATACTCTGGTGGTTGGCCACAATTATCAGCGGCTTCCCGGTTGGCAAATCATCGAAACCCTTGAAACGAACCTTGCTTCCAATAATATACAATCCGGCAACAAAACACTTATTGAGAATATTTACTCCCCGTTGCCGGCCTTTATCGCCACCAATCCACTGCCCCAGTACCAATATGGGATGAAATACCAGAAGAACCAGGATGTAGTAAAAATGAAATATTGGTGTGAGAATATATGAGAGGAGAGTCTTCATGTGCATTTGTGTTTTTATCTAAAACCTGCTAAATAGCAGATAAGTGTCAACAAAGAAAAGAAAAACAACTCTAAAATCCTTATTTAATCTATATTAAGTCTTTTTGAATTATTTGGTCGTATGTTTTGGATGGCAAGAAATTCGTGGATTAATTACTTTTTAGACGAAATCTATTTCACATAAAAATCCATCATCGTCTCATCGCCAATAAATGCCTGCAAGCGGTCGTTCACCTTCACTGCACCTACACCTGCCGGAGTTCCGGTATATATCAGGTCGCCAATTTTGAGTGTGAAGTACTGCGACACATGCGCAATGATTTGATCAACAGAGTATATCATATCGGCAGTATTGCCTTTTTGGCGTGTCTCGCCATTCACGTCAAGATGAAAGTCAATATTTTGTATGTTTTCAAATTTCTCTTTCGATACAAATTCAGAAATGGCTGCCGAGTTATCGAATGCTTTACATTTTTCCCAGGGCAATCCTTTTTTGCGAAGTTCCTCCTGTAAGTCTCTTGCTGTGAAGTCGATACCTATTCCTATCTCATCGTAGTAACGGTGGGCAAACCTTGTGTCGATATTTTTGCCCAACCTGTTGATTTTGATTACTATCTCCACCTCGTAGTGAAATTCGTCGGCAAAACTAGGTATGAAAAACGGATTGTTGTTTCTCAGCAGTGCCGTGTCGGGTTTGGAGAAAATTACCGGTTCGGCAGGAAGCGGGTTTTTAAGCTCGCGCGCATGTTCTTCGTAGTTGCGACCTATGCAGAGAATTTTCATGGTGTTATTTTTTTGTCAGTTTGCGCAGTTTAATGTTGGTAAGCACTCTTTTTGTGTCGAGCGGGAAGTCGTTGTTGAGCATCCAGGCGAAGAATCCGGGATCTTTGTCAAGTACGTCCTCCACCTTTTGGCCTTTATATTTACCGAAATTGAAGACCTCTTCGTTATTGTCGTTGTATATCATCCGTCCAACGAAATCGACATTACGGTTGAATGACGAAAATTCGGCCAGAAATTCCACGTCGTTTTTAAGGTCTGGATATCTGTCGAGTTGTGCCAGCAGCACCTCGTAGGTTGCTCGTGTGTCGGCCTCGGCACTGTGGGCATTTTCCAAGTCTTTGTCGCAATAGAGTTTGTATGCTGCTTCGAGAGTGCGTTTTTCCATCTTGTGGAATATGGTCTGCACATCAATGAATTTCCTCTTTTTTAGGTCGATATCCACGTCGGCACGTATAAACTCTTCGGCCAGTACGGGTATGTCGAATTTGTTGGAGTTGAAACCACCAATATCGGCACCCTCAATAAACTGGGCAATATTGCGTGCAATCTCTCTGAATTTCGGGCTATCTTTAATATCGTCGTTGCTGATGCCGTGTATTGCTGTTGATTCGGCAGGTATCGGCATCTCTGGGTTGACACGGTATGTGCGGCTCTCTTCATGTCCGTCGGTAAATATCTTAAGTATCGATATCTCCACTATCCGGTCGGTAATTACATTTATCCCGGTCGTTTCAAGGTCGAAAAAGATAATCGGGTTTTTCAGATTTAGTTTCATGCAAAAAAGTTTTTAGGCACCCAAGTGAAGTGCATAATGCAAAAATAGAACTTATAGGGCTATTGCCAATCTTTTATTGCCGTTAAAATAGAATTACTTTTTAGGTGTTAGCAAAAAGGTGATTTTTGCCGCCTCTCCACTGTAGGAATTTTCGGGCACATCAAAATCTACTTCAAATGGTTCTGTCTCCGGTGAGGTTATGCTAATCTTGTATTTGCCGGGTTGAAGAACTACCATAAAGGGTGACTGCGGTGTCTTGGCCGATGCTATGGCTGCAACTAGTCCGTCGGCATTGAATACCATAAATTGTGGTTTTTCTGATAGCGGACGGTCTGTGGGGCGTCCTTTTATCATTAGTGTGCAGCTGAATATGGCTTCGGGTATGGTGGTGTTTTCGAAAACTACCTGATATATATCCCTGTTTCCCAAGCCTTCGGGGCGTACGGCAGCAATGTAGGCGTAGCGCATATCGTTGCTGAAACTTATGGTCATATTGTCGTAGGTATCGTTGATGGGGTAGGGGAGCAGAACTGCCTCTCCCCACTCTTGTGTTTCGGCATTTAGGTCGGAATAGTATAGGTCGTAACCTCCCATTCCGCCAGGCCGGTTTGACGAAAAATAGATTCTGTTGCCTTTGGGCGAGTAGGTTGCGTAAGTGTCGTTGTACTTCGAGCTTACCTTGCCCGGAAGTGGCCGCGCCTCACCCCATTTGTTGTCGGGCATTTTTATGGTGTAGAATAGCGAAATGGTGTTGTTGCTGTCTATCCCTGAAAAAATAATGGTGTCGCCGGTGATGCTTGGGCATGCACTATACTCTGCACCCCGCATATCGAACGGAGCTGCCAGATCATAAGCCATTCCCATCCTCCCTTTTCCAAGATATTGAGCACTGGCCAATGCCTCATCCCTATTCCTGTTGTGGTTGAAAAATAGTTCGCCATTGCCGAATCCTGCCGTCTTTTCGTCAAAAATGGAGTTGATTGTTCCTCCCAGTGTTTTCGATTTTTCCCAGCCGTTCCCGTTGTTTTCGCTTATTTTGATGTTGTAGTAATAGATGCCGGCGTAGGAGTGCAGTCGTTCGGCGGAGGCAAAAAAGAGGGTTTTCCCGTCGGAGGGGATGTAAGGATTTATATCGTCGCGGGATGTATTTACCTCGCGAGCCAGATTTATCAGTCTTACGTTGGCTGGATTGGCCGTCATGTTGCGTGAAGTGGCAATATTGTTATCGAAAACGGATGTTTTT
>JBDHYT010000216.1:0-5400 GCA_039811485.1 Marinilabiliaceae bacterium
AATATTCTGTTCTCTGTCGCAAAGCCTGCCACAGCTTGTGGTGTCGCGCATGGTGCAAGGTTTGGGAGGCAGCGTGATGACTCCTGTGGGCAGGCTGGCACTTATCAAAACATTTCCAAAAAACGAATTGGTGCGTGCAATGAACTATGCAATTGTGCCGGCACTCATTGGACCAATCATGGGACCATTGGTAGGTGGTTACATGGTCGATTATCTGTCGTGGCACTGGATATTTCTGATGAACATACCAATTGGATTACTCGGCATAATACTGAGCATCACATATATGCCCAACTTCAAATCGGATATCATCAGTTTCGACCTTCGGGGATTCATCTTTTTTGGTGCGGCATCGTTATCGTTGTCTATAGCACTCGAGATGACCGGCAACGCAGTCCACGTCACCCCTATCCTGCTCATTATGCTTGTCGGATTCCTGATGCTCTTCTTTTACTACAGGCATGCCCAAAGAAGAGAAAATCCCATATTCCCTCTCAACCTTTTCCAGGTGCGAACCTTCAGGATAGGGATATTGGGCAACCTGGCCACGAGGCTTGGCATCAGCTCTATACCACTACTGCTTCCACTGATGATTCAGGTCGATTTCGGACAATCCGCCGTCATTTCGGGCTGGATTGTGGCACCAATGGCACTTACAGCAATGTTCGGCAAATCGGCTGTTATAAAAATCCTCAACCGCTACGGTTACCGCAACACACTCAAATACAACACATTCATCATTGGCACATTAATATGCATCATAGGCATACCAGGCAACGACATATCGGTATATTGGTATGCACCGCTCCTTGCCACACTTGGCTTCTTCAACTCAATACAGTTTACCTCCATGAACTCGATAGCTATTGCCGACCTCAGGGAGTACCACACAAGCAGCGGTAACTCACTGGTATCGGTCAACCAGCAGTTGGCACTGGGATTCGGTATTGCCCTGGGTCTGTTGATACTCAAGCTCTTTGAAGCCCACCTTGGAAGTGGTCATCAGTCAATACATCAGGCATTCCGATATACATTCTGGGCTGTTGGCGGATTGACAATACTATCGGGTCTGGTATTCAGGAAACTTCATTTCAAGGATGGTGAAAACCTGAAAACCTCCAGATAACAAAAAGGGTAATTATTCAGGTATCACTCTCTGTTACAACGTCTTTTGAACTTACGCCCTACATACCGCCACGAGAGCCAGACACCCGAAACAGAAACCACCGCACAGCCCAAAGCCGTTGTCCATATCAGCATGGTCCAAAGAACCGGTTTATTGGCAAACCACTGATGGTTAAAGTAATGCAGTATATGAAACAGCCATCGTTTAGCCCTCCTGTTGTCGCTCACATATCTGAAATCACCCGTTGAAGGATTGACATAATAGGTGCTATGGTCGGCATCATCAACCGTAACCCTGCAAACAGGCAGCGGCAACTCTTTTTTCCACGCAACATAGTAGTTGTCTGCCTCAGTAATAATTTCAGCATCAATATTTTCGCCTTTATGATTTTTGGCTACTGCACTCTTAATCTCTTCGGATGACAGATTAAGCTCCTTAATGTAATCTACAGAAGCATCAAGACAAACAGTCCGGCTACCGCTCACCACCTCTATTACAGGCCGTTTCTGAAATCTGCGCCACTCAATCTGCTTCACGCTGTCGAAATGGTTGAGTATCACTTGTGGTGTCAACCTGTAACTCGCTGTGCCAATGCCTCGTCCGGCAATTCTCTCCGGCACGGTTCTATGCGATTTAACAATCCACTGCGGTATCTTTTTCACCGACATAGTACCGCTTATAGACCACGACACAACAAACAGGCCAAATACCAAACCGGATACATAGTGCCAGTGATACCACTTTTTCTTATATGGCGAACCCAACTTACGGTTACGCCGGTAGTTTTTAACCAGCACACTGACACCCAAATATATACCCGTAACCGACGCAACAAGGCAAATTACTGCAATTACCGTTATGGTATCGGCCCACAACGACGAATTATCGCGCAACATAGGTATATACAGTTTATGCGGTATGGCACCCAACCAGGCCCACAGGCGTCCGCTGCGGCCGGTAAACTGTTGCACCTCGCCGGTACGCGACGAGACATATAGTTGATGTTTATCAGCGTCATCAAAATAGATTTTATATATAGGCAGCTCCTTAAGATAGCGGTTATACATAATCCACATTTCACGTTGCTGAAGAGTGTCGATACGGGTGATAGTACCACTGCTCCAGCGTGTTGCCAGGTTATTAAGCTGGTTTTCATCAATTTCCCCCACAGGTTTTCCTGTTATGGCATCCAGACGAAGATGCGTTTTCCCGTGATGGATATTTGCAACTACTCTGTCATCGAATTTATTGATATACGCACGCCCAATTTTCACCGTATCGGGCAGCAGCGAGCGCAATGCAGAAATATCGGGCAAAGAGTCGTTTTCTGAAAACATCTCCATCCGCATATATTTCTCCTCCTGGGTTACATTGGGAAACGAATGATAGACAAGCACAAGCCCCGAAATAAACCACATCGCCAAAAAGAGGGCTGCCACTACTCCGGCTATCCGGTGAAAAGTCAAAAAAAGTTTTCTGAACATAATCAAACAATTAATATCGGCCTGACCCCGGGCACGAATGAATTAGTAAAAGTCTGGCAGGTTTCCTGGCTCACCCTTTTTTGAAACGCCTTCCCGTCCGGCGAACGAACAGTGGCAATGAAGCTTTCAAAAAATAACAGAGGGCTTACAGTAGCGGGCACTGCTCCGGCATTTCACCGGATTCCCTTTTATGGCCAATGCGAAACATCAGCCATCACCAAACCGACGCAAAATTAATCAACTTAACCATTATTTCATATCAGCAACAAAATAAAGTTGATATTTGAATCAGGTTTATTAATTTTAACAAATAAAACAAAATCAAAACACATTATGAAAAACTTTTCATTACTACTGATGTTTTTACTGGCTTTCAGCAGTTACGGCCAAGAATATACACCATCAGAATCGAATATAGAGGCCCGAAAATGGTTCGACGAGGCCCGTTTCGGAATGTTTATCCACTGGGGACCATCGTCGTTGCTTGGCGCAGGCGAATGGGTGATGAATAACAGAAACATACATGTCGATGATTATGAGCGACTTGCCAAATTCTTTAATCCCGTCGATTTTGATGCGGCGCAATGGGTGGGACTGGCCAAAAAAGCCGGCATGAAATATATAACCCTGATTACCCGCCATCACGACAGCTTCAGCCTGTGGGATACCAAACAGAGCGATTTTAACATTATGAATACCCATTTCAAAAGAGATATTGTTAAAGAAATAGCTGATGAGTGTCACAAACAGGATATCAAGCTATTCTTTTACTACTCTTTACTCGACTGGAAGCGTGAGGATTACCAGTGGGAAACAGGACGCACCGGACAAAAAACAGGGCGTAAAGGCCCCAGTAACTGGCCCAAATATATTGATTTCATGAAGGCTCAGCTAACCGAACTGCTAACCAATTACGGTGATATTGCCGGTATATGGTTCGATGGCCACTGGGACCAGCTCGACAATGACGAAGACAAAAAGCAACAATCGAAAGTGGACTGGCACTACAACGAAATTTACAGCCTGATACACAGCCTACAGCCTGCCTGCATGATAGGCAACAACCACCACCTGGCACCTCTTCCGGGTGAGGATTTCCAGATGTTTGAACGCGACCTTCCGGGCGAGAATAAGGCAGGCTACAGTGGTCAAGCCATATCGAAGTTGCCCCTCGAGACTTGCGAAACCATCAACGGTGCGTGGGGATTCAACATAACCGACCGAAGCTACAAAAGCACCAAAGAGCTAATTCACTACCTTGTGAGAGCAGCAGGCTATGGAGCCAATCTGCTGTTGAACATTGGCCCTATGCCCAATGGCGAAATACAACCCGAATTTATCGACCGCCTTACAGAAGTGGGCAAATGGTTGGAACAGAACGGCGAGACAGTATATTCAACCAAGGCAGGATTCATCAGGCCGCAGGATTGGGGCTGCATTACCCGGAAAGAGAACAGAATATTCGTTCATCTGTTTGCCAACCCGGGCGATAATTTCACTCTCGATATCCCGGAGAAAGTTATTTCGGCCAAACTGTACGGAACCAACCAAAAAGTTGCTTTCAAACAGAGAAAAGGCAAAACATCTATCAGCACCAACAATTTGACATTCAACGACATTGATACCATTATTGAAATTCAGACAAAATAGTTGTACATTTATATCTATGCATCTAAAAACGGGTGCATAGATATTTTAATAAAAATGGGTTTAACAATTCTATTTGCTGCATTTCTGGGCTGGTTTCTGGCCCAGATTCTCAAGGTGATAATTCCTTTCATCAAATTAGGCACCTTCAACATCAACCGCTTTGTAGAGAGTGGCGGCATGCCCAGTTCACACACCTCGATGGTGGTAGCCCTCACCACCTCAATAGCCAAATACGAAGGTTTTGCATCAACCTACTTTGCCATTGCAATAGTGTTCACCTCCATAGTGATGTACGATGCATCGGGAGTGCGCCAGGCAGCAGGCAGACAGGCAGCAATCCTCAACCAGATAATACGCGATATTTACCATCACCAATACAAGGGTAATCTGCTCAAAGAGCTGATAGGCCACACCCCGCTTGAAGTGTGGGCAGGCTGTGTGCTTGGAATAGTGGTTGGAGTGTTGGTATAGATTATTAACTATAAAAACTGTTGGCCACCTATCTGTTGCTTCAGGAAAAAAAAGCCCCATTGAAACTCAACAGGGCTGCGGTAACTAATTGAAAACCATTATCGTTTATAATCTGCCGGGAAGGATGTTTTTTGCTCCACCTCGCCTGTACGAAGTCGTATCCATGTATCGATAGTACGCTCACCTTCGGTCAGCTCTATCACTCTGGCACCATTGGGCAAGTGATTATAGACCGTGTTGCCACCGCTGTAACGGCCATAAGCCAGTAGTACGCCATACCATGAAACAGCAAAATCATTATCGTGGTCGTGACCTACAAACATTCCCATAACATCACCCTGCTCCTTGAATGCGGTGAACAGACCGCTATTAAGTTCGGGCGAACACACTTTCTCGCGACGCGTTCCGTAGAGTTGCGCCGAGCTGCTTGTTGCAGCAGCCATATATTCCGGTAGCGGGATATGGAAAAATGCAAGAGCAGGCAGCGGCTGGCCATTATTGGCAGCGGTAAACTTTTTGCTTTCGGCAACATACCAATTTATCTGGTCGAGACGGATATGGTCGTATCCACCTACACCCTGTTTGTCGAGTTGCGAGTAGTTGTTGGAGTCCATACAGTAAAGCACTGCTGCATTGTTCTTTCCGGTTGATGCCTTAACCTCAACCACA
>JBDHYT010000217.1:0-5380 GCA_039811485.1 Marinilabiliaceae bacterium
TGTGGATTTGTCAATTACAGCAGCGAAGTCTTTGCCATTGATATTGAGGGAATTGCCGCTCTCGTTAGTTGTGATGTCTCCTTTGGCTTTAACATCTTTAACTCCTGCAAACTCATTAACTATAAACTGATCGCGGCCAACAATCCAGCCAGTGGGTATATAGCGTGTATCGGCTTTCTGTTTTGCATAGAAATTAATTGTGGCATGCTTTCCGTTACTGAAGAAGCCGGTTATACCGGGAATCGTTACGGTTGCTGTGGTTTGTGGAGCAGCATTTGCTGTAAAGGTTTCTTTTTTAAGCAATTTGCCGTTCGATTTTACTTCATACTCAAAGTTATACTGTGAAAGATCGATGAAGAAGTTTTCGTTATAAACATCCACTTTACCGGTTTTTGAATCAAAATTTTTGAACCATATATTCTGATACACTTTACGCATCTCTTCGGTGTGAGGTTTGGTGCTGCGGTCGGGGAATACTACTCCGTTGATACAGAAGTCACCGGCCGATGGTGTGCCTTTTTCGCCGTAGTCACCGCCAAAGTTCCATATTTTGTTGCCTTTATCATCGGTAGCAGCAAGACCCTGGTCAACCCAGTCCCAGATGAAGCCACCCTGCAGTATCGGATATTTTCTTATCAGGTCCCAGTACTCGGTGAAGTTACCAAGACTGTTGCCCATTGCGTGTGCATATTCGCACTGAATGAGAGGGCGGTCGGTATTGGTGCGTTTTGCATAGTTCTCCATGTCGGCCGGTGTGTAGTACATCGGGCAGAAAATATCGGTATTCCACTCAAATACTGCACGTTCGTACTGAACAGGGCGGGTGTTGTCACGTTTTTTTGTCCATGTGTAGGTCTCGTACATATTATATCCGTTACCCGACTCGTTTCCAAGCGACCAGGTGATGATACTGGGATGGTTTTTGTCGCGCTCCACCATTCCGATGGTGCGGTTCAGATGGTCTTCAAGGAAAAGAGGGTTGTTGGCAAGTGTACCACCTTTGCTCAGGCTGTAGCCCATTCCGTGAGCTTCGATATTGGCTTCATCGATAACATAAATACCATACTCGTCGGCCAGACGGTAGAACATTTCCGGTTGAGGGTAGTGGCAGGTACGTGCTGTATTTACATTATATTTTCTGAAGAGTTCAAAATCCTTCCGCATAAGTTCTTCGGTAACATAGTGGCCCGTGAACTCGTTGTGTTCGTGAATGTTAACTCCTTTAATGAGGACAGACTGACCGTTTACAAGGAATTGTGTTCCTTTAACTTCAGTGGTGCGGAATCCGATTTTTATGGCTGTGGCTTCAACCACCTGACTGCCTTTTTTCACCTCCAGCACAAGTGAGTAGAGGTTTGGCTCTTCGGCCGACCATTTTTTCACATCGGCTAAAGTGGCGCTGAATGTTGTTTCAGATGTTCCCTCTTTTACAGCTTTACTGTCGGTTAGTACTGTATTCCCGTTATTGTCAATAACTTTATAGTTGATTGAGTTGTCGTTTCCGCCGGCTACAGTTTTAACATCAAGGCAGAATACACCGTTTTTATAGTTTTCATCAAGCAGTGGACGAGCAAAGAAGTCAACGATATGTGTTTTGGGATGTGCTGTAACATACACATCACGCTCGAAACCGCTTAAACGCCAGAAATCCTGACACTCAAGGTATGTGGCATCGCTCCAGCGGTGAATCTGTACTGCAAGTTTGTTTGTTCCGAACTTCGCTTCTTTTGTTATGTCGAAGCGTGCAGGAAGTTTTGCATCCTTGGTCATACCAATGAACTTGCCGTTCAGGTAGATGTATGCCACTCCTTTTATGCCATCGAAGTTCAGGATTATATCTTCTCCCTTCCACGATTCAGGAATGTCGAACACCTTATGGTATGTACCGGTCGGGTTAAACTCCTCAGGCACATGGGGCGGGTTGGGACGGTCCCAAAAAGGAGCATGACCCGGCGAGGTAAATTCATAGGTTGCATTAACATAGATTGGTGCTCCAAAGCCATGTACTTCCCAGTTGCCAGGCACCTTGATGTCGCTCCAGGATGAAGCATCGAAATTATCGGCATAGAAATCATCCATGGGTCGGTCGTTGAACATCTCAACATAGTTGAATTTCCATGTACCATTCAGCATCAGTACCTTGCTTCCTTTTGAACTATATGGTGCTTTTTGTGCCTCATCGGCCGTGTTGAATGAGAAAAAACTTGCCCGGGGCTCCATCTTGTTGATGTGCACAAGCTTGGGATTTGTTATCTCTGCATATCTGTTCTTCTGAAGTTGTGAAAACGATATGCCACCAAACAGAAATAACGATCCCATCAGAATTGAAAATCTCTTCATAGTGAAAAATCGAAGTTTAAAATTTAATGAACGTCTAAGATATTTAAAAACTTCTAAAAAGTAAAACATGTAGGACTTAATGTGAAAATTGATTGAAAAACCCTCGCAGCAGTTATCGGCTAATATGTGCAAACCCGCCGGGGGCGTATGCAATTGGAATCATTAGTTCTATATACATGTGGAGGTGTCTGAAAAGTCCACGAATCACACAAAAAACACGAACAATACAAAAATCATTTTCAATAAGTTGCTCACACACAGAGAGGTGGGTTTTGTGGATATCCGTGTAATCTGTGTAATCCCGTATAAACGGGACAAGTACCGTGGATAAAATACTTTTTGATTGGGATTTATGTGCAATGCATAACTTTGACTCCAGCGGAGTCGAACAACATATACATCAAACAAAAAAGGCTACCTTTTCCGGAAGCCCTCTCTGTATTTATTGCATTTTATTTTATTACTGGTTGAAATGGTATAAAAATACTATCTCGGCCTCGTAAGCAGGTTTTTTATTGCCTTCAATTTCAAGCTTAACGCCAATATTGGCACGGCATACGCCACGCAGATTTACTGCATTGATAACTTTGGCATGAAGACGAACCCGATTATTGACAATAACCGGCTGGTTGAATTTCAGCTTTTCAATACCATAGTTTACCTGCAACTTAAGATTCTGAACATCAACAATCTGGTTCCAAAGGTGAGGCAGAATGGAGAGTGTCAGGTATCCGTGTGCAATGGTGTTGCCAAATGGTGACTCTTTTTTAGCTTTTTCGGCATCAACGTGAATCCACTGGTGGTCGAGAGTTGCATCGGCAAACAGATTTATCTGCTCTTGTGTAAACTCATGATAATCAGATATTCCTAATTCATGGCCTATCAACTTCTCTAACTCGTCAAAGCTTTTAATTACCTTCTTGCTCATATTGGCTTGTTTTATTTTTAAATGTTTTCATCATTACTCGAAAAACGAATATATGACTAATCTTTCAGTTTTTAAAATTTTGAATTGAAAATAATCAATTTATCAGTTACCCTTATCTGCCACTTTGCTGAGGAGTGCCTCACGAATCATCTTCCTGATTTCAAGCTGTTTGTTCTCAACAAGTTTGCGTGATGTTGGCCTGTAAAACTCTTTGTATCTGCACTGTGCAAGCCGGTATTTCATGTCATCCATATTGCCGGTAACGTCAACCCCCAGTTTTATAGGTAACGGACAGTCAACCACCGAGATGTGATATTTGAAATTCATGTCGAAGTTATGCTGCCCCGATACCACAGCTTTATATTTATCCATCACAATCAGAAAAGGATAGATGTCGATCTCCTGTTTGAATATTGTGAACTCGGCCGATAAACTGTCAACCCTATTCTGGGTTTTTTTATTGAATTTCAATGTCTTGGCTATCTCCGAAAAAGTTTCGCCATCCATCAGCACCAGATCCTGTCCTTTTATTGACGAAACACCGCGAAGTGTCGATTTTTTGATGTTGTAGGCCGAGTCGAGATAGGTTTCGGCAGCAATATGGAATTCACCTCTGCCGCCAAACGAACGGAGCATCGGCATCAATGAGTCGATATCGGGAATCATCTTCAAAAGCTGGGCAATCTCCACATCGGTCATGTGATAGTCGAAACCAGCAAAAAGATGATTTTTTCGTGGCGTGCGGTACATTGCGCTAAGCTGCATTTTGGCGGCCGGGGTAGTAAAATTGACACCCTCGAGCACCAATACTCCGTCGTTTACCCGCAGTACTCCGTTGATGGCAGTAGCAGTGTCGCTATTGAATACTGCTTTGTCGATATTGGTGGCCAGCTCTATATCAATACCTTTGGGTACCATGTAGGTGGTTCCAGTAGCCGAAATATGAGTTGTGTCGTCATCGGCTCCCAATCCGTTGGTTAGGTTCATCAGTTGATTGATGTCGGTATTGGCAGATGTGAATTTAAAATTACCTCTCAAAATTGAATCGCCTTTGAAATATTGAACAATATTTTTCAATTCTCCAACTAATTGAAAATCAGACTTGCCTATATTTACGTTGCTGCTTTTTATCTTGAATTTAGTAGGTGTGAAATCCACATCAATATCAGGAATATTTATGGTTTGATTAACTCCGGCTATAGAAATATCGGCATTATTCAGTTTGAAATCGCCTTTTGCAATCCATTGCTTTATAATCTCCTTGCTGTCAATTCCTTCTAATATGGTGGAATTCAGATCTATCTTTTCAACATTGAAAGTGCTGGCTCCACTTACGGCAGCTATTTGTTTGCTCTTATACTCAACGGTAATTTTTGGGCGTTTGCTCTCTTTGCCTAATCTCAGCATCTCAAATTTACCTTCGGGATTATTGATTTTTACACTGTTGGTGTCTAATGATGCTGCAAGAAAATCAATCTTGAAGGTTGACGATATTTGAGGCAGATTAGTGGTGTCGCGCACATCGGATGTGTTTACCGATATTGCTGCATTTTTAAGTGTTACATCAAAGTCCTCTATTTTGTTGGCATGTAAGTCATTTGAGTTAATGTGCGCAAACAGAAATGAGGTTGCCTTTTGTTTTGTTTTTGTATCCGGAAGCCTGAATTCAACTGTTGATTGGTTGGTTGCTACCGAAATACTGTCGTAACGGGCAGAAAAGTCATTCAGATTAAATTTTCCCGATAGTTTTATATGGTCAAAATCGGCTTTTTCAATTTGTGAAAGTGTAAACTGTGCAGTTAGCTCTCCTGCTGCCTTCCCTTTTACATTGGTTTTCAGGTCGGCGGGTATAAACTGGTTGAACTCATCAACAATCATAGCTGTTTTTGCACTTATATTGAAGCTGACATCGGCCCAGATATCGTTTATGTCACCAGAGAACCGGAATTTCGATTTTGGTGTGGATGCTTCAAAACTATTGATGGTAACTTTCGATAAATCAGGTTGTTGCTTGTTGATATCTGCAGTCAGGGTTGTATTGATGTTGTTTAATGGTATTTTCAGGGCTGGATAGGTAAGTTCACCATTTTTAAGTTCAAACTCTATTGCTGC
>JBDHYT010000218.1:0-5376 GCA_039811485.1 Marinilabiliaceae bacterium
GGGTGATGTGCAGACCTTCGTGGGCTTCGTGGTTGTAGTCGTCGATATCGAGGCGTGAAGTGCGCAGATACATCTCGTAAGCCTTCGCTACATTGCCAATCCGGGCGGCCAGCACCGAGTGGACACATGGTGAAAGCGACGACTCATGCACTGTAAGAGGCTCATAAAAATCGAAATGACGACGGATTGTTTCGGTATCAAACTCATCTTCAAAAAGATACATTCCCTGTAGTGTGTCTGCCTGCTTGATATAGCACGAGCGCAGGATTCTGTCCCACGACCAGTGCTGGTTTATAGGCCGTTGAGATGCAGGAAGTTCGGCTGCCGGAACAATCTCCTTATCCATAAAGCCATCCTGCTGCATAAATATGTTTAAATCCTCATTATAAGGATAGTGCATATTTTCAATAATATCCTTCCATCGTGCTGTTTCCTGTAGCTGATTAAAGGCTGTCTTCTCGATAATTGCCTGATAACGACTGTTGTTCGTGCTGTTCACTTTTTCGAGAGCCTCCATAGTATAACGCATACACCATGTTGCAATGCGGTTGGTGTACCAGTTGTTGTTTATATTGTTTTCATACTCGTTGGGGCCTGTAACTCCGAGCATTACATATTTATTTTTTGCTTTTGAGAAGTTAATCCTCTGGCTCCAGAACCGTGAAATGCCAATAAGTACTTCAAGTCCATATTCGGCCAGGTATGCCTCATCACCGGTATGGCGTATGTAGTTATTAATAGCAAAAGCAATGGCTCCGTTACGGTGGATCTCCTCAAAGGTAATCTCCCACTCGTTGTGGCACTCCTCGCCATTCATGGTAACCATAGGGTAGAGAGCTGCTCCATCTTTAAAACCAAGCTTTTGGGCATTCTCAATTGCTTTTTGCAGATGTTTGTAACGGTAAACAAGCAGATTGCGTGTCACCTTTGCAGGTGCTGTGGATACATAGAACGGCACACAATAAGCTTCTGTATCCCAATATGTTGATCCGCCATATTTTTCACCTGTAAATCCTTTGGGGCCGATATTAAGACGCTCATCCTCACCTGTATAGGTCTGATTAAGGTGGAAGATGTTAAACCTGATTCCCTGCTGCGCCTCAATGTCGCCTTTAATTATTATATCGCTGTGAAGCCATTTGTTTGCCCAGCGGCTCACATGATCCGAGAACATTGCATCAAAACCTTTTGAGTGGGCAAACGATGCGGCTTTCTGTGCCTCGGCAGCCAGTTTTTCGGGAGCATAGTTCAGTGAACTGGCAATCCCGATATATTTTTCAATGCAGCCGGTTTGTCCCTCTTTCAGTTCAAGGGTAACCTTATTGCCGGCCCAGGCCTCTTTTTTAAGAAGTTCCGGCTTTGTTTCAAACTGTTTGCCGTCAACAAAGAGTTTATATTCCATTGCAAAACCCACTCTGAAATCGAGTTTTTTGGTCTGCGACACCAGAAGTGATTTCCCGGGTTGTGTATGAACCTCCAGAATATTCCAGAACTTCTCATCGTAGTTGCTGTCCTGGTTCACCACATCGCCATCGATGTATGGCACAAAAACAAGTTTGCCACTGAAGTTAAGTGCCTTCACCGAGTATCTGATGGCGGCATTCTGAGTGTCGGCCATGCTGATAAAACGTTTGGCATCAACCTCAATCTTTTTGCCGTCATCGAATGTAACAGTAAATGTGCGGTGCAGATATCCCTCCTTCATGTTTAGCACTCTGCGGAAGTTTTCAACTTTGCAGGTGTAAAGGTCGAGCATCTGGCCATCAACAAATACATCAATACCAATGTAGTTGGGTGCATTAAGCACTTTGGCAAAATACTCGGGATAACCGTTTTTCCACCATCCCACACGGGTTTTGTCGGGATAGTAGATTCCCGCTATGTAGTTTCCCTGAAGCGTTGGGCCGGAGTACTGCTCTTCAAAGTTGGCACGCTGTCCCATACTGCCGTTGCCAATGCTGAAAATACTCTCCGACGAACGCTGGAATTCAGGTTTGAAGCCCTCTTCAATTATACACCACTCATCACTCTTCAAATATTTTTTCATAACTCTCTCTTTTTTAAAATGATGACGGTTAAATGCTTTTCAGTTTGTCGATGCTCATCTGGTGAAGACCGTCAACAACCAAATCAGCTTTTTTCAAAATATCGGGCGATCCAATGCCCACGCATCTCATACCTCCCGCGATAGCAGCCTCTACGCCCGCTTCGGCATCTTCAAAAACCACACACTCTTCGGGTTTAACGCCAAGTGCAGATGCTCCTTTAAGGAAAACTTCGGGGTCGGGCTTGGCTGCGGCTACCATATTGCCATCAATAATGGCATCAAACAGTGGAGTGAGGTTGAGCCGGTCGAGAATCAGCATTGCATTTTTGCTGGCCGACCCTAATGCTACCTTTATGCCTGCTGCTTTAATCTCTGTAATGAACTGAGCTGCCCCCGGAAGTATCTCGTCGGGAGTCATTCTGTTGATATACTGCAGATAGTTTTCGTTCTTCTCGGTAGCAAGGGCAAGTTTGGTTGCATCGTCAAAATTTTTCCCGCCTATCTCAAGCAGAATATCGAGCGATGCCATCCGGCTGACGCCCTTAAGTCGTTCGTTATCTTTTTCGGTAAATTCAAAACCCAACCGGGCAGCGAGGTCACGCCATGCAATAAAATGATATTTGGCGGTATCTACAATTACTCCGTCAAGGTCGAAAAGAGATGCTTTAATACTCATATTTACAATTAATTAACAGCTTTAGCTTCGTGATCGTCAACAAAATATACAGTAAGTGCACCAATCAGCATCGATACACCGGCCAGCACAATCATCATCATTGCATTCTGACCAAAGAAATGCTTAACAATAGGGCCACCAAGCAGTCCGCTCATTATCTGAGGACCTGCAATGGTGAAGTTGAATATCCCCATAAACACCCCCATCTTACTGGCAGGCAGTGCACTTGACAATATTGCATAAGGCATTGCAAGTATTGCAGCCCATGCAATTCCTATCCCTATCATGCTAAATATCAACATATTGGGGTCTTTAAACATATACATCGATATAAAACCGAGGCCTCCGAGTGCAAGTGATGCTCCATATACAAACTTACGGCTGGTAAGCTTTGCCAGCCAGGGCATTGCCATTGAGAAGAGTGCTGCAAAGAGGCTGTATGCACCAAAAATCACCCCCACCCAGTTACCAGCAATATTATAGGCTTCCGAACTGGCATCTCCAAGCGGTGTATCCCAGTAGTGCTGGGCTACTGCGGGAGTTGTGAATACCCACATAAGGTAAAGAGCAAACCATGAGAAGAACTGTACCACAGCAAGCTGCACCATGGTGCGGGGCATAGAAAGAAGGGTTTTGAAGAAGTTGCTCTTTTTGTCAACAGGCTCAGCTTCAATGTTTTTGTACTCATTGAACTCGGCAGGCGGATACTCTTTGGTTTTAAACACTGTAATAAGAACAGTGGTTATAAGTACCGCACCTCCGATATAGAACGACCATATAACCGACGATGGCACCTGCCCCTCGGCTGCGGTATTGCCAACATTGAAAATATTGGTAAGCACAAATGGCAGTATTGAACCAATAACGGCACCAATATTTATAAGGAAACTCTGCACCGAATAACCAAGGTTACGCTGTTCGTCGGGCACCATGTCGGCCACAAGCGAGCGGAAAGGCTGGAATGTAACGTTAAACGATCCATCCATTAACGCCAGCATTACCGCTCCAAATATAATTGGCGACATAAACCCTATGACCATCGCCGAGTTGGGCATAAACATCATTGCCAGCATACTCACAAGTGCACCACCCAGGATAAAGGGTAGGCGACGGCCTAAACGGTTCCAGGTACGGTCGCTGGCGGCACCTACAATTGGCTGAACAATAAGTCCCATGATGGGGGCGGCTAACCAAAAGAGAGGCAGTGTATTAACATCGGCACCTAGCGACGATAATATACGGCTGACATTGGCATTCTGCAGAGCAAAGCCAAACTGTACTCCCAAAAATCCAAAACTTAAGTTCCAGATTTGCCAAAAGGATAATAAAGGTTGTTTCTTCATGTCAATTACTAAAAACTTGTTTGGAATATGGGCATACAGTTAAGCCCATCAAAATAATGACAGAGAGGGGGCGTGATTAAGAAGAAGTATAAATCCGAAAACAAAATTAAACTATTTTTAAGCCAAAAGAAAAATAGCACTACCACACAAAATGCGCATCAATAGCCTGAACTGCATATTTCAAACGATTGCGGAGAGATTTTAAAGTGAGTAAATTATTTTATTTTATCTGAAAATATTTTTTGCAAACGATTGCGGAGGGGAAGGAGAGTGGAAAGTTGAAAGTGGAAAATTGAGAGTTGAAAGTGGAAAATTGAAAATTGAAAATTGAACCACATAGGGACATAGAAGGCATAGATAATTAAAAAATACAGCATGCCCGGCGGGTATAATAAAAGAATATTATCTATGTGCCTATGTGTTTCAACCCAAACTTACGGTAATTTAGCAAAATACTCGTTTACAAATGTTTTTTGCCCCTCTTTGAATATATTAGAGCCGTTAAAATTAATAAGAATTCCCTTGGGACATTTTAGCAGTTTCATATAAGTGAGAAGCTGTGCTTCGTAAGCAGGAATCATTTCATTTACAGCTTTTAACTCAACAACAATACTATTCTCAACAAACAAGTCACATCTGAAATCCACATCTAAACTTTTACCTTTATAAATTAGAGGAATCTTCATCTCTGAGGAAAAATTAATTTCCCTCAAATTCAACTCCTCCATTAAATACTGATGATAAACACTTTCCAGCAACACGGCCCCCATCATCTTATGAACCTCAATAGCACAACCAATAATATCATAAGTGAGTTCATCAAGATACTTCCTTGTAATCATATCCTATGTGCCTATGTGGTTAATTATCAACTGTCAATAATCAATTATCAATTAACTTTTAACTCTCCACTCTCCACTTTCAATTATTGTATTGCAGACCATCATCAATCACAAACTGTTAAGTGTACACATTGTCAATTATCAATTGTCAACTGTCAATTAAATTTTCCACTTTCCACTTTCAACCATTCATCGGTTTCTCCCCGTTGATTCCCTCGGATGGAGCACTGGTGTAAATATGCGGGTCTCAAAATCGACAGTTACAAGGCCGGTTTCAATTTGCTCGGCGAGCATTGTCATTGCCTCCTGGCCTATCTCGAAACCTTTTTGCTCAACGGTTGAGAGGGTGGGGCTGGTTATTGATGCATTGGGCCCGTCGCCGAATCCTATAACGGCAATGTCATTGGGAATTTTGTATCCATTACGCTGAAGAAGCTGCATGGCAGCAATGGCAGTGGAGTCGTTTAC
>JBDHYT010000219.1:0-5358 GCA_039811485.1 Marinilabiliaceae bacterium
CCAGAATATGGGTGTTTGGCAACCATGGAGACAAAGAGATGTTTCTCACCTCGGCCGATTGGCTCAACAGAAATATCAACCGGCGCATTGAAACTGCATTTCCGATAGAAGATAATGCAATAAAAGAAGAAATTTTGAGTATATTAGACTTGCAGTTGAGAGATAACGTTAAAGCCCGCATGATAGATGAGAATCTGTGCAACATCATGTCTGATACGTCATCCGACATGAAAATAAGGGCACAGCACGACACCTACGATATGCTATTGGAGAAAAACAACCAACTGAAATTAAAATTAATAACCAAAATATGAAACGGTTAATACTGATAAGACATTCAAAAGCCGAGGAGATGCTTGGTCATCACGAAGATAAAGAGCGCAGCCTTAGGTCGAGGGGACGCGATGATGCCCGTCTTATTGCCGAAAAACTAAAGGAATCGGGCATTAAACCAGGCCTTATCATCTCCAGTTCGGCACGCCGTGCCATGCAGACAGCCCAAATTATCGCTGACACATTTGGTTATCCCTCAAACCAAATCAATTACCAGGATTTTATTTATGATGGATATACATCCGGCGAGTTTATCTCATTCATGAATAGAAAGCCTGACGATATTGACCAGATAATAGTGGTAGGTCACAATCCGGAGATAGCTATGCTGGCCATAAACCTCACCGGCGGAAATTTTTTCCATTTCCCGACAACTGCAACCGTCATTATTAGGTTTAACGCCGATAGCTGGATGAATATCAACAGCAGAGAGGGAAAGACAGAGATGTTTCTATACCCTAAGATGTTGAAAGGAGGAAACGACGATTAACAGTAAATAAAAAAAAGAGGCTGACATAAACATTCAGCCTCTTTTCATATATCAACTCTTTTTGTTGAGCATCAGGTCAATTATCATCTTATCGGTCTCAATCATTCCGTCCGATCCAATTTTGGAGAAGTTACGGATTGTGTGCTCCACCTCATCGGTAACAATACCATCGTTGGCACCTGCACAAATATTATCCATTGCCAGCAATGCCGAGTTGACACTGGCCGATACCGCCGACGACACCTTAAGTGAGCAGCCCACCTTTGCTCCATCGCAAATCATACCTGTGAGGTTGGCGACAACATTTTTGATGGCACTGTTCATATTTTCAAGATTTCCCCCCATGAGCAAAACAATACCGCACGACGATGCAGCTGCCGCCGCCGACACACCGCATAATGCACCCAGACGCCCCATCTGATACTTAATGTGAATTGCCACAAGGTTGCTTACCGCAAGTGCCCTAATCAGAATATCGGTCGAAGAACCAAGCTTTTGCGCAGCTGCCACCACCGGCACCATCACCGTAATACCCTGATTACCTGAGCCTGAATTACTCATTGCTGGCATGGTATGACCTGCCATACGGGCATCCGACCCGGCTGTAGTCATTGCCACACAGTAATTTTGCAAATCTTCCGACAGGAGTTTACGCTCCACCTTATCTTTTATGCTTTTACCCACCTTTAAACCATAATCGCCTCTCAGCCCCTCTTCGGCAATTCGCCGGTTCATCTCGGCTCCTTCGAGCAAAAAGCGTATCTGGTCTATCTCCACAGTAGTGGCAAACTCGTAGATAGATGCTATCGACAGGCGACTGTCGGGCACATAGGTGACGTGTGGTTTGGGCTTCAGTTCGCCTTCATCGCCCAGAATGATTCTGCCGTCAATTTCGACCAAAACAATATTACCATGACGCTCTTTAATGCAAACCCTTGAAGCATGATCTCCTGCGCTACAATGAGCCTCTACATATAGTTTATCTACTGAATCGTTGATATCAATAACCACCTTCGACTGTCCGATGAGTTTTTCGGCAGCCTCAATGGCTTCACCGGTAACACCATCCAACAGTGCAAGCTCCTTATTACTATCACCATAAACAGCACCAAGTGCGGCAGCTACATGAAGTCCTACCTTACCGGTTCCGGGAATGCCCACACCCATCCCATTTTTATATATATTGGAGCTAACAAAGACCTTAATCTTTTCGGGCATAACCCCGAGTGCTTCGCGGGCTCGTGCCACAGCAAGCGATACTGCAATGGGTTCGGTACAGCCCAAGGCCGGCACCACTTCACGCTTCAGAAGATCGATAAAAAACTGATTTATATTACTTTCCATCACTTCAATAATTCGGTTGTGTTATGTCGCAAATATAACCCCTATCAACATCATAACTATATTTTACCGCAACAACTTTTTATGATTTTTATCAAAAAACGACATTGTGAAAAATAATTACTTAATTAATTCAGTACAAAATGGATGCTAAAGTTGTGAAAAACAGTTATTTTTAAAACAAAAATCAACAATGGATAAAATTGAATTAATAAAAGGTGACATCACAAAACTAAATGCTGATGCAATTGTAAATGCCGCCAACAGTTCGCTGCTGGGCGGTAGCGGAGTAGATGGAGCCATACATCGGGCGGCCGGCAGGGAGCTGTACGAATTTTGCAAAACACTTAACGGCTGCCCCACCGGAGATGCAAAAATTTCGCCCGGTTTCGGCTTACCTGCCAGATATGTGATTCACACCGTAGGCCCACGATGGCGGGGCGGGGATGAAAACGAACCGGAACTGCTCAAGTCGTGCTACAATAAATCACTTCAGCTGGCAGTTGACAATAACTGCAAATCGGTGGTTTTTCCTTGTATAAGTACCGGTGTTTATCATTTCCCTAAGGAAGAGGCCGCAGAAATTGCAATCAATACCATTTCTGACTTTCTAAAGAATCACAACGATTTAAAGGTTTCGGTCTGTATTTTTGATGATGAGAATTACGGGATTTATAGCAAGCTGCTAAAGAATCAATAACATATATTACATCTTTCATTGTTTATATGATTCAAAATATCTAAATTAGCATCATTCAATAGATAACAACTATTGAATAGTCTGTAAACCGAAAATTTTTCTGTATGACAACACGTAAATATATTTCAGTTATATTTTTCATGATAATGCCGTCAATGGCCTTTTCACAAACCGTAAAAACCGGTATTGAAGTTCTACAAGAGCAGAACTTTGAATTACTAAACGGTAAGCGTGTTGGGTTAATCACCAATCCTACAGGAGTTAACAGCCGGCTTGAATCAACAATCGACCTGCTGCACAAAGCACCCGGAGTGCAGTTAGTGGCACTTTATGGCCCGGAACATGGCGTGCGTGGCGATTTTGATGCAGGCGAAACAGTGACATCCAACACCGATCCAAAGACTGGTGTACCTGTTTTCAGCCTTTACGGTAAAAACCACAAACCATCGGCCGGGATGCTTAAAGGCATTGATGTGCTTATATACGATATTCAAGACATTGGCTCACGCTCATACACATTTATCAGCACAATGGGTCTTGCGATGGAGGCCGCCGCAGAGAATAATATTGAGTTTATGGTGCTCGACCGCCCCAATCCACTTGGTGGCAACAGGATAGAAGGATTAATCACAGAACCTCAGTTTACATCATTCGTAAGTCAGTTTCCGATACCATATATACATGGTTTTACAGTAGGAGAACTGGCAATGTACCTCAACAACAACGGATTGCTTAAAAACGGTGCAAAATGCAAACTCACTGTTGTAAAAATGGAGGGCTGGCAACGCTCAATGATTTTTGAGGAAACAGGCCTGCCCTGGGTGCCATCGTCACCACATATCCCCAATTCGCTCACAGCTGCATTCTACCCAATAACAGGCATCCTTGGAGAGCTTTACACAATCAACATTGGAGTAGGCTACACACTGCCATTCCAGCTAATTGGAGCTGAGTGGATTGACGCAGAGAAGTTAACCGACTCGCTAAACAAACTGAACCTTGAAGGAATGATATTCCGCCCAATCCACTACAAGCCATACTACGGATCGCAAAAAGGCAATACCCTGCATGGTGTGCAAATACACCTAACCGACCTGAAAGAGGCCGAGCTATCTATGATTCAATTTTACGTATTGCAAGAGTTGCACAAACTCTATCCTGAAAAAAACGTATTCGATATGTGCGACCAGTCACGGTTAAGCATGTTTGACAAAGTGTGCGGAAGCGATAAAATACGCAAAGAATTCAGCAAAGAGTTTGATACACAATCGATATTAAAGTTATGGTATAAGGATGTGGAGCCATTCCGTCAGAAGGCAAAACAATATTATCTGTATAAATAAGGGATAACGTTCTGCACAAATAGTTGACAAATAAGTATATTCGCATCCATTATATCACTTAAACCAACTGTTGTGCAAGAGAGATCGAAACTTGGAATTATCTATCCATTAGCGGCATACACCATCTGGGGACTGCTGCCGCTTTACTGGAAACAGCTTGAGGCAATACCAGCTACCGACATTCTGGCACACCGGATATTCTGGTCATTCCTTTTTCTTGCCGTCATCATTCTATTCCGTAAACAGTGGCGCGAAACATCAGTGATATTTAAAAGCAAAAAATCGTTCTTAACCATTGCTTCGGCTTCAATACTGATAAGCATCAACTGGTTGATATACATCTGGGCTGTCAACAACGGGCATATTGTTGAGGCGAGTTTGGGATATTATATCAATCCATTGTTAACCATACTATTAGGCTCAGCAGTTTTACACGAGAAGAGCGATAAATGGCAGGTTATTTCAATAATTCTTGCTTTCACAGGTGTTGCATATCTTACCTACCAGCATGGTTCGCTGCCCTGGATTGCATTAACACTTGCTGTATCGTTTGCAATATATGGTCTTGTAAAGAAAATCACCCCTATGGGGCCACTAACCGGCTTAACAGCCGAAACCATGCTTGTAGCACCCTTTGCACTTGTTTTTCTCACCTTTCAGTTGTCGGCAACCACCACATACAGCGAACTTCCCGGCACTACACTTTTACTGGTAACACTAAGCGGTATAGCCACCTCGGTGCCTTTACTTCTGTTTGCCAAAGGAGCAAAAAGCGTGACGCTCACAACTTTAGGATTCGTTCAATATCTGTCGCCATCTATTTCACTTGCAATTGGGATTTTTGTTTTTAGCGAACCATTTACCTCGGCACATAAAATAAGTTTTGGATTAATCTGGAGTGCACTTTTTATCTATACTATAAGCCGCCGCGAAGTTCTTAAGCTGTTTGGCATAGATAAACATTAAAAGTTTCCAGCCAAACCCCAAGTATATAATAAAAAAAGGGTGGCCTTCACACAGCCACCCTTTTTTAATTACTTGATACCAAGTTTCTTTCTTATATCTTTTGGAATTGCGTTTTTGTTAACCATTATGCTCATTGTCTTATACTTCACATAAGGCACTGATGCATAAAGATATCCGCCATAAGG
>JBDHYT010000220.1:0-5348 GCA_039811485.1 Marinilabiliaceae bacterium
CAATATAGAAAACGACATCCAACAAAACATAAATGTGGCAAATGCACAAAACCGCCTTCAGAAGACAGTTATTATTCTGTTAATTTCAGGATTAATACTGATAACACTGTTTGCGGTTTTTATCTACCGTCAGTTTGTATTCAAGCGAAACACCAATAGAATTATGGTAGCTCAAAAAGAGGAGATTACAAAAAAGAATCTGCTACTACAGCAGCAGAGTCAGGCTAAAGACAGGCTCTTCAGTATTTTGGCACACGACTTAAACGGTAGTTTCACCAAAATTCTTAGTCTTTCCGACATTCTTACAGCCAACGCCAAAAATAACGATGTGGCAGCGATGGCCGACACTATCCATAAATCGGCAAACAGCACATACAACCTGCTGGAGAATCTGCTGACCTGGTCGCAATCGAGAGTTGGAATGATAAGATACAAAACCGAACCAACCAATATAACAAGCATAATTCAACAATGCGTTGATGAATTGAACGAAATCCGTTTGGCTAAAAACACAAATATCAGAATCACTAATCATAACGATATCTATGGCGAGTGCGATAAAGACATGATGAAGATTATTATTCGCAACATAGTGGATAATGCCATAAAATACAGCCACAAAGATGGAGAAATAATTATAGAATCATATCAATCGCCTGAAGGAGTGACGATAGCGGTAACCGACCATGGAGTGGGAATGACCCGAGAGACACTCAACCAGATTCTTTTGCACGAAAGAGTGCAATCGGTTAATGGCACCATGGATGAGGATGGCACCGGGCTCGGATTACTAATTTGCAAGGAGTTTGTATCGAAACATAACGGCACTATTTGGGCCGAAAGCGAATATGGCAAGGGAAGCAGGTTCAGCATAAAAATTCCACACAAGAGACATCACGAAGTAGCTTAATCACAACACCTTGGCAATCTCCAACAATCGTTTGGCATAGAGGATTGATGCATCACGCATTGCTTCATCTAAAGTAGTGTTTTCGTTGCACAATGGGAATACATCCTCAAACAGTTCGGTCATCCCATCAGTTGATCCACACACTGCATAAACAGGCTTTGCTGCGCTACGGCACATCCCGGCAAGCCGTCCAACACCTTTTCCCATTGCGGTCTGCCTGTCGATACGCCCCTCGCCAGTAATCACAACATCACTGTTGGCAATCAGTTCTTCGATATTTAAAAACCCTGAAAACCAGTCAAAACCGGAGTAAACACTGCAAGCTGAAGAGTTAAGAAAAGGTAGTGCCATGCCGCCGGCAGCACCTGAAAACCGCTCATGTCCATCCAAGGCTCTATTGTGCGGCAACTGACGATTTAACGCCTCAATCCATCGCTCCATGGCTTTTTCGTAAACTACAATTTCATTTTCAGGCAATCCCTTCTGCGGACCATAAACCTTCACACCACCAAATTCGCCCAAAAGAGAGTTTTCAACATCACTTATAATATTGATTTTGAAATTATTAAACATGAGCAGATTAGAAAAGTCAACACTTTTGAAACCTAAAACAGGATTTCCGGAATTGATGATATTATTATCGGCATCGGTAAAGACGGCACCTAAGGCACGCATCATTCCTGCTCCACCATCGACTGTGGCAGTGCCTCCCAAAAACAGGTTTATTATGGTACAGCCGCGCGACACGGCATCTTTAATTAAACCGCCGATACCGTCAGAGGCTGCCATCCCTGGTTTTTTCTGATGTTGGCACAAACCGGCCACTCCACAAACCGAAGCTGATTCAATGAAGGCCGACTCACCGGATATCAGATATGTGGCAGGCTGCAATTCACCAAACAACGATATTACCTCGGTTTCAACAGATACTGTATTACCAATTGAAGTAATACATTCGAGCGAACCTTCGCCACCATCGGCAAATAGCGATGTAGCAACATCAAATCTGTCCAATGGCAGCAAAGTTAATTTTGCTATTTCTGCAATTTCCCCACTCGACAGCGACCCTTTAAAGGAGTCGCTGATAACCAGAATCTTTTTCATTAACCGTCGTATGGCGATATATTACAACGATTCGATGGCTTTACGTATCCGGTCAAGCCCTTCTTTTACAACAGTTTGCGGACAAGCTACATTCATCCGCATAAATCCTTCACCCTCCACGCCAAACGAAAGGCCGTCATTCAATCCAACACCGGCCTTGTTGTATATAAGGTCGCGAAGCTTATCCTGTGGCAGGTTCAATGCGCTGAAGTTGAGCCACAACAAGAAAGTAGCCTCAGGCATCACCATGGTAACCGAAGGCATGTATCGTTTCAGATAATCATCAACAAACTGCATATTGTCGCGCACGTAGAAGAGGAGCTCCTTGAGCCACCCCGCACCGTGTTGGTAGGCCGACTCCAAAGCAATAGCTCCATATACATTACCTAAATTCAGGTGCAACGATTGCTGCATCTGCCTGTATTTCCCAATCAGCTCCTGATTGGCCGAAATAACATAGGATGTATTAAATCCGGCTATATTGAATGTTTTACTTGGAGCCATAAAAATTAATGAGTTTTGTGCAAACTGCTCATTTACGGCAGCGAATGGGATATGTTTCCTCCCACCAAACACCAAGTCGGCATGAATTTCGTCAGAAAAGACAAGAACATTATGCTTTAAGCAAATATTACCTATTTTGGTAAGCTCCTCCACTGTCCAGTCGCGTCCGGTTGGATTGTGAGGATGACACAGGATAAAGGCTGTAGTTTGAGGCAGTGACGCCAGAACTTCAAACCCCTCGAAATCAAACTCATAACGACCTTTCTCATCTCTTAACAGTGGATTTTGCAACAGATTACGGTTATTGCTCTTCACCACCGAGAAGAAAGGCGGATACACAGGCGGATTGATGATAATGCCATCGCCGGGATTGGTAAGTGCCAGTATGGCAAATGCAAGCGCAGGCACCACGCCGGGGCTGTACTCAACCCATGCAGGGTCAATAGCCCAGTTGAAATTTGATTTTTGCCAGGCGGTGATTGCCTTCACAAAAGTGTCGCGACGAACGGTATATCCAAATATCTCGTGTCGCGAACGCTCCTGAATGGTTTTAACCACCGCCGGAGGTGCTGCAAAATCCATATCGGCGACCCAGAGCGGAACCACGTTACCATTACCAAAAACCGACTGTCGCAACTCAAGTTTATAGCTATCGGTATTTCTTCTGTCAATTATCGAATCGAAATCGTACATAAGCAATCGAATTAAAAAAGCCCACCTGATGATGAGCTTTTATAAAGATACAAAAAAAGAATCAATCGATGGTTACATCAATGGTTTTTGATGTTGTATTTCCTCCTTTATCGGTGACTTCTACCAGCAAAGTGTAAACACCGGCCTTACATTCATAAAGGATATCGGTATTGAAAACCTTCTCCTTGTCGAATGATTTTTCCTTTCCTGTAAGCATCCTTACATCCTCTTCGGGCTGCCAGGGATCCTCAACACCTTTGAGACCGGACTTAAAGCTAAGGGCAAACCTAATTGTCTTCAGCTCAACATCATCGGTGGCAGTACCAGAAAATGTGAATTCGCCGGCACGTGCATAAGAAGTAGTGTTTACGGGAAAAGAAATTGTGAGTTCGGGTGCTTTGTCTTTTTTGTCGTTACCACATGCCATCAGCATAACGGCCAGCATGATAACGATAAAAAACCGGGTCTTTTTCATAAAAAAAATGTTTAGTTATTGCAATATGACGAATAAACCGACTCTATTCCTTCCTTCAAACCAATTCTGTATTTCCAGCCAAGCTCTTCAAGTCGCGACACATCCATCAGTTTGCGCATTGTGCCGTCGGGCTTTGAGCTGTCCCAGTTAAGCACACCGTTAAAACCTGTCACTTCCTTAACCATGTTGGCCAGCTCACGAATTGTGAGGTCGGTTCCCGAGCCGATATTTATATGGGTATTTCTAATCTCTTTTGATGATTTACTGCCTACAATATCCTTAAAATCAATATTTTCCATCACAAAGACGCTGGCATCGGCCATGTCGTCGGAGTGCAGAAACTCACGCATTGGCGCACCACTTCCCCACAACAGTACTTTTACCCCATCTTTCTGATTTCCAACCACACCATATTTGGCAAGTATCTGCATGATAACGTTTTCGTCGGCATTACCATCAACACCTTCTACCGGACGGAGGTTAAAATCTTTTCTGATTTCGCTCCAGTTACCGTTTTCAAGAGCCTTGCCAAGATGCATTTTCCTGATAAGGGCTGGCAATACGTGGCTTTTTTCAAGGTCGTAGTTGTCGTTGGGACCATAAAGATTGGTAGGCATCACCGACACAAAGTTGGTTCCATACTGAATATTGAACGACTCGCAAAGTCTTATTCCGGCAATTTTGGCAAGAGCATAAGGCTCGTTTGTATATTCAAGTTCATTGGTAAGCAGATAATCCTCCTTCAATGGCTGCGGAGCCTCTTTGGGATAGATACACGAACTGCCCAAAAACAGAAGTTTGGCACATCCGTGACGGTGAGCACTTGCAATTACATTATTCTGAATATTAAGATTTTCGAGAATAAAGTCGGCACGATAGATATTATTGGCCATTATACCACCCACTTTGGCTGCAGCAAGAAAGACATACTCCGGCTTTTCAGCTTCAAAAAAAGCATTTACTGCCACAGCGTCTGTCAAGTCGAGTTCCGAATGGGTGCGTCCCACTATATTGCTGTAACCTTTGGCCCTTAGATTTCTAACAATGGCCGAACCCACTAATCCGCGGTGTCCGGCCACATATATTTTACTCTCTTTGTTCATTACTCGAAGTAGTTGAGAGTTTTAAAGCCACCATCCTGAAGATATTTCTCCTTCTTCATGGTTTTGATGTCACCCTCCATCATATCTTCAACCAGAGTTTCAAGGGTATATTTTGGTTTCCATCCAAGCTGTTTCATCGCCTTTTCGGGATTTCCTATCAGAAGTTCAACTTCGGTAGGTCTGAAATAGCGTGCATCTACTGCCACCACGACACTTTCGAGGGGAATCTGATAGGCCGGATTGTTACATGCCACCACATAGCCTTTTTCATCCACACCTTCGCCTCTGAATTCAACGGTAACACCCACGTGAGCAAATGCCATCCGCACAAAATCGCGCACTTCGGTAGTAACACCTGTTGCAACAACATAGTCGTCGGCCTTCTCCTGCTGAAGCATCAGATACATTGCCTCCACATAATCTTTGGCATGTCCCCAGTCGCGCTTTGCCGACAGGTTACCGAGATATAGTTTTTCCTGCAATCCAAGAGCTATACGGGCCACACGCTGGGCGCCTGCGGCGGCATCGAGGCCATCTTCTGCCTCGGCATGATGCGCGA
>JBDHYT010000221.1:0-5334 GCA_039811485.1 Marinilabiliaceae bacterium
CAGCTTGGCTATGTCAACAGATTCTTCGTTTAGGTCAACGCCAAAGAGGTTGTTCTCTAATATATTGGTCTCTATATCCGATAACACGATGGAGTCACCCAAAAGTTTGGCCTGCAGCTCGTCTATATATCGGTGTTCTGCAATTAAAAAGTCCAAAGCCTGGTTCAAAAACGCTCCCGAACCACAGGCAACGTCGCAAATTGTGAGTTGCAACAGCCATTCGCGGTAGGTTTTTAGTTTTTCAAAAAGTTCGGTTCTCGCCTTGGTTCCTTTAGCTCTAAAATAATACTGCTCTTCATCAATTTTTAATTCCTGTTTTTTCTCATTGCAAAGTTTACCCACTGTGTTTTCCACAATATATTTTGTGATATATTTTGGCGTATAAAACACTCCGTCTTTCTTGCGCTTTGTCTGTTTGCGGTCTATGGTTTCGCCATCAATTTCGGCTTTTATTTCATCAATCTCATTAAGAGAATTTTCAAAAATGTGCCCTAAAATGTTTACGTCAACCTCCGAATCAAAGTCATAATCAGCCAGTAAAACAGTATATTTATATAACAACTCATCATCAATGGCAACCGAGTCTAAGAATTCGTCGGGAGCAAAAAGGCCTCCATTATATGCGTAAATTTCATACTCTTGTCCTTTGTAGCCTTTGTTTATGTACCCAAAAAATTGCCTAAATCTGTCTAACAGAGGCACATAGGCATCTAACTCTTTTAGTTTTTTCCAATCTGTAATAACTTTCCGTATTGAATTTGGCGGAATAAGTCCCCTATCTTCAGCAAAAAACAGAAATAGAAAACGGTCAAGTAGTTTTTGTGTTTTTTTGAAGACCTCCAAATTGTCATGCCCGGGATTTCGCTCCAACAAGTTGGCAAACAACACCCTTTTAAACTCCGAATAATCTTTATATAGCTTTTTGGTAACGTCCTCCTCCTGCACCACAGAAGCATCTTTCATCTTCTTTGGTATTCCATTACTAATTTGGTCGAAATGCAGGCAGATATATAGCAGTTCAAACTCGGTTTTTGTAAGCGTAAAAAGGTTAAACTCAATATGTTCAATGGCATTGTCGATATAAAATCTCAACTTTTCAAAATTAGAAGTTATGACATAGATACATTGCGGTTGATTGTTTTTATATCCAAACGCTTGAGCTTCAACCCTCGCCAAATCGGTGGTATTTGTGCCTTTCAGCTCAATAACGGCTATAACTTTATCGTCAATGATAATGGCTCCGTCAGCTTTTTTGCTGTCTTTTACGTTTTTGTACTCGGTAGTTATAGTAAAATTCGGCTCCGGATTTTTCACATATCCCAATACCTTTACAAACAAATCGTCTAAAAAACCCTCTTGATATTGTTCCTCTTTAGATTCTCTGATATTGTTTTGTATTTCGGGGTTATGAAAGTGTTTTTTAAATACCTCCCACGCTTCATTAACCTTTGTGGTAACCAATAAATTTTTATATTTTCTGAGTATCGAAGTTTGAAAAATAGCCATTGAACATATATTTTGTAAATGATGTTCTAAAGTAATGAAAAATGTTTTTAAAAAAGGAATTTTACATAGAAATAAAATTTATCCAAGCAAATCATCAAAATCAGTAACTGTAGAGTAACGAAAACGAGGAGTATTATATAGAATATTAATCGTTTTGATACGGTCGTCCACGCAGGGCGCCCCATGGTGGGTGACCGTTATGGGAAATGCTACGGATGATGTGATTGGTTAATGAGATCTCTTGGTAAACCAAGCGAACAAGTTCGAGCGAGCAACGCTGAACTTCGTTTCTCACTACGTTCGAAATGAGACTCCTCCCTACGTTCGGAATGAGATTCCTCCCTGCGGTCGGAATGACTTCGCCCATAGTTATTTTAGGGGGGGGGATTGGGGCGGCAAAGCCGCCCCAATCCCCCCCCCCTAATAACAGCACGAAGCCTTGTCATTCCGACCGCAGGGAGGAATCTTCTTTTTTAAGAGAACACTATGTCTTCATTTTAAAATTATATCAACACTATTCCAAGGGTAGAATATTCACTCTTATTTCCGGAAAGGATCTACTTTTTTAGGTAGTTCATTCATCAATTCGCTAACTTGTAGAGAATAAGGTTTTATCCTAATTAAGAATCCCTTTTCAGTTACTAATTCTTTCCAATCTGGATTTAACTTGCCTATAAGTTCTTCTTTCTTGTGTCGATTCCATTTTTTTAGCTCCTTTTCCCGCTTGATAGCTATTCCAAAATCGTTAAATTCTTCATAATAAACACAATACTCAAGATTGTATTTTGCAGTAAAAGAGTTGTCGTTTATGTGATTTTTATGCTCATAAATTCTTCGGCATAAATTATTTGTAACGCCAATGTATAGTGCGGTTTTATATTTATTAGTCATAATATAAACAAATCCTGTGTTTTTCATTGTAGTTAATTTATTGAATTTCTAGTTTCACACGATTTCTGCACCGATAGTTATCAAAATCAAATGTAGGGTGATTACTCAACTTTCGCAAGTAAATTAATTAGTTGATTTGCAATAAAACAATAGCATATTTATTAGGTAAAGTCGCTTATAATCAGTACAATTAAGTCGCAAGGCAAAACCATAAAATATGCTGCTAAACAAAGATTCAACAATACTTTTAGAGATAAATGGCTTTTTACTAAAAGTGAAAAAAAGGATATTTAGTGATTAAATGAGATCTCTCACTACGTTCGAAATGACTGCAGGTTTGTTATGTATGGGATATGGGGATTTGTTTGGCGGCAGAGCCGCCAAACAATCCCCCATCCTCCAAATAAAAATTGACAAAGTCATTCCGACCGCAGGGAGGAATCTTCTTTTGTGAGTAAAACTATGTCGTGTTTTATATTTCTCTACCATCAATGCTATGCTTACCTGTTATTGCCAACTTTTGAGATTTCTCACTACGTTCGAAATGACCGCAGATTTGTTATATAATTGGGGAAGGTGGATTGTTTGGCGGCTCTGCCGCCAAACAATCCACCTTCCCCAAAATAGCACCGCTATGCCTTGTCATTCTGACCGTAGGGAAGAATCTTATTACCCAATTACTAATATTGGTAGCAAAGCGATAAGCATCCCTCCTCCAAACAAAATCCTCCCCATTAAAAACGGGAAGGATTTTTTCAATATAAACACTAATCAGTTACGATACGGCAACTTACACAAACAGATTCAATCCTGATGTCTCTGTTTTTTCAAGATAGTTGGCCACACCGCCAATGTTAACGCCATCCATTAGCTCTTCGGCCTTCACGCCCATCACATCCATCGACATCTGGCAGGCAATAAACTCAACACCAGAATCTTTGGCCGACTGAATCATTCCCTCCAAAGAGTCAACGCCACGTTTTTTCATTATCAGGCGCATCATCCAGCCGCCCATTCCGCCCATATTCATCTGCGACAGACCAAGTTTTTTGCTGCTCGATGGTAGCATCCAACCAAACATCTTACCAAAGATATCTTTGGTTACTGCCGGTTTATTCACTTTTTTGATTACGTTCAAACCCCAGAAGGTGAAGAAGATAGTGACTTTTTTACCACTTGCTGCTGCTCCGTTTGCAATTACAAAGGTGGCCAGTGCCTTGTCTAAGTTGTCGCTGAAGCAGATGAGTGTTGTGCCATCGCCTCCTGTTTGTACCGCCGTTGTGTGGCGTTGTGGCTGCGATTTTTGAATTACTGCCTTAACTTTTGAGCCTTCGCGATCAACTTTTATTAGTGTGTGGCCGGTCATCTTTGTCCAGCTTTGAACATCTTTGTAGAAACCCGGGTCGGAGGCAACTATCGTCAACTGCTCTCCCTCCTTGATGGTGTCTATCTCCTTTTTGAGTTTCAGGATTGGGCCGGGACATTGCAATCCGCAAGCATCAACTTCAAGCGTCTGAAAACTAATCACCGGCGTGGCAGGCTCCGCCTTACGGTAGATATTATCATCGATGCCGATATAATCTTTTTCGAAAATATCCTCGTTGCTCTGTTTCTGACTTGCAGTTTCATAAGTTTTTAATCCTCCGGAGAGGTTGGACACATTGTCGAAACCGTTTTGGACAAGGATGCGGTATGCCACGTGGGCACGGAGTCCAACGCCACAAAATACTACAATACGCTTATCTTTTGGCAGTTCGTTCAGATGGTTGCGCAAATCATCCAAAGGAATATTCACTGCACCTTCAATGGAGCCAAGCTCAAACTCATCCTTCATCCTGATATCAAGCAGAAAATCATCCTGACATAAGTCGCGCCACCACACCATTTTTGATGTTCCGTCGAGTATGTTTTCGGCCACCATTCCAGCGATGTTCACCGGATCTTTTGCTGATGAATACGGAGGCGCGTATGCGTGTTCAATTTCTGCCAAATCATAAACTGTTGCTCCAGAGCGTATTGCCTCTGCAAAAAGATCAATACGCTTGTCAACACCCTCGTATCCTACAACCTGTGCTCCAAGCAGTTTGCCATCCGAAGGAGAGAATGAAATCTTGATTGTCATCGGCTGTGCCCCGGGATAGTATCCTGCATGTGACGATGAGTGGGTTATTGAATCGATATGCGGCACATTATGCTTCTCGAGCATCTTGCCCGATACTCCTGTTGATGCCACGGTGAGGTCGAACACCTTTGCGATGGCTGTGTTGATGGCACCTTTGTACTGTTTTTTGTTTCCGCGCACTATATTGTCGGCTGCCAGGCGGCCCTGTTTGTTGGCGGGACCGGCCAGATAGGTAATCATCGGTTTGCCCAGTATAGGATTTACAAACTCGATGGCATCACCCACTGCATATATATCGGGGTTTGATGTTTGCAGATATTCGTTTACTACGATTCCTCTTGCTTCGCCAATTTTTAAACCGGCTTCTGATGCTAACTTAGTCTCCGGTCGCACGCCGATTGAAAGCACCACAAGGTCGGTTTCGATTGTGCGTGTGGTGTTGAGTGTCACAATCAGACGGTCGCCCTGTTTTGAGAATGAAGAGACAGCAGTGTTGAGGTAAAACTCTACATCCTTGGTTTTCAGGTGCTGGTGAACCAGAGCAGCCATTGAGTAATCGAGTGGAGTCATAACCTGTTCGGCCATCTCTACAATGGTAACCCTGATGCCGCGGTTATGAAGGTTTTCGGCCATCTCCAGGCCAATGAATCCTGCGCCAACCACCACTGCATGGCGTGGTTTTTTGTCGGCTATGTAATTCATTATCTTGTCGGTATCGGGCACATTACGCATAGTAAATATGCCTTCCTGGTTGATGCCTGGCAGTGGTGGTTTCACCGGCCATGTCGATGCAATCTTTGATGGCGATCCGCAGG
>JBDHYT010000222.1:0-5306 GCA_039811485.1 Marinilabiliaceae bacterium
TGTTACCTCCTGCCATCCATTCGTTTTTATAGATGGCTTTATCACCTTCTATCGAAACAAAATCCTTGGTTGCTGCCAGGTCGCGGTCAAAATCGGTGGCTATCACCACTATTGTGGAATTCTCTTTCAACCTGCGAGCCGTCTCTTTTACTATCGAGAAAGCCGTTGGCAGAATATCCATCAGCTTGCTCTCTATTTTGGAAGTTATCTCCTTCTCTATGCGGTCTATCTCTTTGTAATTTGCCTCTTTGGCAGCCACATCCAACGATGAGTTTTCGGCCTCATTCTTCAGATGGTCTATCTGCTGCTGATCCGATACTATACTTTCGCGTATCTGCTCGCGAAGCTGCAAACTAAGGGCGCGTAGCTCGTCGTTATCTAACTTCTCAACTGTGGGATAAATCTCTTTTATCTTTTTGATGATCGGGGCAATCTCTTTCATGTCCCGGTCAGACTTATTGCCAAATAACTTGCCAATAATGCTGTTTATTAATGACATATAATGAATTATTTAAAATTTTACTTGAAGAATGGCGGGTACGTTATGCACCCAAAAGAATGGTATTAAGCAACAACTGGGCCTGCTCTCACAGGATTTTTGCATAATAAGGCTTGAAGAGGCGATTGTGATGACTGCCCAAAACGCAACAGTATGCCAGGAGAATCGCAACTAACTGATAATCCACTCGATACATATAGGGCAATAGATGATGAATAATCAGTCACCCTCTCTTCGGTAGTGTGTGAACCAGATGCGGAGTAATTAAATATTTGATTTAACTCAACCCCTTTTTTACATTGCATATCAATAAGATAGACAATATAGTCGAGATTAGATTCTAAATCTGAAATATCGTATTGTCGCGATGGAGGGATGGAGATTGTCTGACTTTTAAAATTACCACTCTTAAGCGAACACGACAATTCGGTACTGACCGTCAGTGCTTTTACACCACAACTTACCGTCAGAACCAGCGAAACGCCTAATATTTTAAAATAGATACTCTCCAAAATGGGGTTGCTAATTATCGGACGTAAAGATGATGATTTTTTTTCAATTATTATCTATCAATATCCCTTTTTTTACTCGAAACGTAGTTATGAGATATAGAGTTTAGCCAGTGAGGGTTGTTGGGAAGGTGTTCGATATGCATATTGATTGACCTCCCAGCTATTTAGTTTTGCGTATTTTATCATGTAATTATAATGCTTAATTACTTTTTCATTTCATTAATCAATGATTCTATCCAAGCTTTAAACCTTATACACTTGGATAGTATAGTGTTAAGGGTAATAACTTCAGCTAATATAGGTCCATGAAATGTTTTTTGATATCCGGGCACTAAACTCTCTAATCGTTTAGAAGGAGCAGTTGTTGCCCCATCATTTAGTAATTCGGGATTGCTGTGTTTTTGAACAGATAGCTGTAACTCTTCTCTATTGGATGGTGGAATTTCTGGTAGAAAATTAAATCCGTCTGTTGATGAAAAGAGCAAACTTTCAAATTCATGCAACTGAATATAAGGCATAAATCTTTGGTTGTTAATATTTTCAGCAATTGCATTCTCCAGAAATTCAACTCTTTTTATCTTATCTGTTGGGTATGTTTCTATTGCTTGCTGATACTTTGGAAAATCGGTCTTTAACCTGAAAAAATCAATTAGGGAGGTTACTATTATATCTTTCTTATTTTTTAGAAGTTTCTCAGCATTAAGCTTATATCTCTGAAATGACACATCTCCTCCTTTATGACCGGGACTGGTTTCCATTAATATACATCTGACATCATAGATACCCCGGTCAGCAAAATAAGGTCGCAACAATTCGTTTACAAACTGTTCTTCCGTTGCCCCCTCTCCTAAAATATACAACCCTCTCATCACGGCCTCCCTCCCAGCACATTTTTCTCCCAAAGCTGGCTTAAGGTGTATTCGGAAAGCCAGTCTCTTAGTTTTTCTTCATTCTGTCTTGAAAACACAGTTTGATTATCTTTACGTTCCACTATTATTATGTCATCTGCCTTAAATTGGTCAACTAAATTAACAGACTGAGTAGATACAATGATTTGCGATTTTAATGAAGCACTTTTTATTAAAGCACCTAATTTCTGAATTGCGAATGGATGTAAACCCAATTCAGGTTCATCGATTATTATAGTTCTGGGTAGTTTAGGCTGAAGCAGTAAGGTCGATAGTGCAATAAATCGAAGTGTACCATCTGATAAATTATGGGCATCAAAATACTCATCAGATTTTTTCTCAACCCACTTAAGAAAAATTATTTCAGGATTTTTCGAATCGGGTTTCAAATCAAACCTGTCAAAAAACGGAGCAACAGAACGAACCGCAAATTCAATCAATTTAAAATGTTGTGGATTAGTATCTTTTATTCTATAAAGGAAGGCGGCTAAATTGCTTCCATCTTCTTTCAAATACTCATAATCGTGAGCATTATTCGCTTGTTTTAAGGGCGAAGCTGAACTTGTATCGTGAAAATGGAAAACATGAAAGTCATTAAAATACTCTCGCAAATAATCTGATTTAAATGAATCATTGTTTATCAAGCCACTCTCTTCCTTGCCAGCACCTCCTAAATCAATAAAATTCCAATCTTCATTGCGTTCAAATGCATTTTGATTATACCCTGCTAAATCCTTTTCAAAATAGAAGCCTGTTCCCTGCGCTTGCGGAATAAGTTTAAAATCGTATCTGTTATTTGTATTTCCTTTTTCAGGCTTAAAAACTATATATCCCTCAAGACTTTTAGATTGTTTCCGGCCAAAATATAAAATCCTGTTCTCATAGCCGTTTTCTGCAGTATAAAATCTTAGCCTTTGCTTATAAATGCTCTTCAGTAGTTTAAAAAAGTGAATAAAATTACTCTTACCTACACCATTCGGTCCAATGAGTACATTGATGGCACCTATTGCAATATCACCTGAGTCGCGAATTGATTTAAAATTTTTAATTTGTATTCTATCGATTGGCATATTTTTCTGCTCTAATTAAACTCAAATATACAATTTATTATTAATTCCAGTAAGGCCTCGATACTCTGCAACTCACTTTTTCACCCGCCTCACAGTCCCCAATTCAATGACAATATCAGTTGACGGGGCCGTAGCAGGTAATTGCTCTCTGTGAGGGCTATGGCTGAGTGCGAATATGTGGTCAGGCTGCGGGCATCCAGAATATTGCGCAGCGACAGACGGTAGGACAATTTTCGTCCTCCGGGTTTAAACATATACGAGAAATCGGAAAACCAGGCTTCAGAAAGATTATTTGTGCCTTTTACCCGGTAATATTCACTTCTGAGGCTCACCAAATGCTCTGTGGTTGGGAAATACAATAAATTTACCTGATGCTGCTGCTCTTTATAGTTGCGACTGGCCTGTGAAGTCTCCTGGTTCATAAAGCTATATACATAGTTGTATTTTGCCTGAAAGTGTCGCCAATGACCAAAATCACTCAACATATTAAAGCGAGTTGCGTTTAAGGTGCTCCAGCTAAGACGATTGTCGAGCAAATAGTCCGATTGACGAACCATATACTGGCCGCCCACACTTATATTCCATCGCATGGATGCAATAAAGCGCACAAGCTCCCCCGATAGGTCATAAAACTTTTTGTTGTTTTTCTTATTCACTGCTTCGTTTTGAAACACTCCTCCGCCTAGGCTGTTTTGGCTATGTATAACGTTACTTTGGGTAAACATATATTGAGCCGTTATATTTCCCATCCATCCTGCAACAGGATTGCGGAAATGGATTCCTGCCGACGACCTTATGTGTTTATCTTCAGCTATAACTCCTGTACCACGGTTTATTACTCTATAGTTGCGCAATATATAGCCTTGGGTAAGCTGTCCGGCATCCTCAAGCTTGCGATCGTAACTCACTCTCGATTTAATGCTCCAAAAGGAAGCCATGTCCCAAATCAAATTGGCCGATGGAAGTAGCATTGGTTTTGCTGTATTCTGCCCGGCCTCATGTATCCTATCTTTCACCGAGTAATACTTTATCGATAGAGGAATCGATAAACTTACTTTCAACCTGGGGGATTCGTATCTAAACTGCTCCATTATAGCCAGTTCACCTTCAAGCCAGTTCATGTTGTTAATGAGCGAATCGACAGCAGCAGTAACTTTGTTGGTTTCTATAGATGTGGATATATCGCTGTAATTAAACTGTGCACTCACTTTACTCTCTACTGCCCATTTTCTGTAATTCATTGTAAATGCACCCGAAATCAACCCTCTTAAATCGTCCCGGTCAAAACGCTGGGTAGCAATAGCATAACTATCACCACCATTCAAAATGTCGGTCATTGCACCCGGCTTTATCGACATGTTTTGAGGTGAATGGTTATAATCGCCAAATACTTTGAAGCTTACATAATGCTTACCCAGCAACTTGTTCCAGTCAAGCTCATCAGCAACAGACAGATGTGGAGTATAAGCTTTTTGAAAAACAGAGTTATTAATAGTTTCTCTGTCCTTATCCCAATAGCTTTGCAGCTTCATCTTGTTTTTCAGAAATTTCTTCTCTTTATTTTCACCATATCCAATATTGGCAATAAGACTATTACGCCCAAATAGATTCCTGTCGGTTTCGATAAGTGTTATGGTATCGTTTTGAAGGAAAAAGTTGGTTATAACTGATGCTTTCTCCTCGGTATAGTCGTTAAAATAGCTCATGTTAACTTTAAACTCGCTGTCAGCACCTGTTTTAATTAAATGGTTATAAGTTAGTAAATTGGAGTGATTAAACAGGTAGCGCTGCTGATTGGAAAGTAGTGAGGGTGCCAATGACGAAATACCGAGTAATGATGTTTTGCGGTTAGATGAATTATCTATTTCGCTTGAGTTGAATTTAACGCCATCGTGCATAAACGATATGTTTTCGCCCGTATTGTCTGTTTGTGCACTCGCAATAACCTGATTTCCCGGTGCAAATATCATTGCAGTAACATTAAATCTGAACAAAGGCCATGGAATGCCCATGTCACCATCGATACGATAAGTTGTTGTAAACTTATTTTTTAATCGGATATTAACTGCAGTACCACTGTTGTGGGTAATACCACGAAGCATCTTTATGGGTTGGTGATTATGGAGAACCTCTACGGCAGCCACATCACGATAAGCCAGACTCTTATTTGCTAAAGCATACCTGTTGCCAAGCAGGTCGAGACCTTCAATGTAATATTTCTCTATCTCTTGCCCCATATATGCAATTTTACCATCGGTAGCAACCGAAAAACCGGGCATTCGCCCCATTACATCGGCTAAAGATTGATCGGCTGGTC
>JBDHYT010000223.1:0-5305 GCA_039811485.1 Marinilabiliaceae bacterium
GAAATCAATGTTGTTCTTCTTGAATATTGCGGCTGTGCGGTAATCTTTTGCAACAAGCTCTCCAATAATTGTCTGTTTGGTGATGTTCATCTCTTAAATATTTATGGTGTTGTTTTTTTAAACTGCGATAATCCAAAGTATATCAGGCATATAACCTTTGTCAGTTCTGCCACCACATACTGTATATGAATGGTTGATGATGGAGGTTGTATGCCTTCCATATAGATGTGCGCCCTTAGCGTTAATGCGGGCAGGAGCCAGAATGTTTGATAGATGAGTATAAGTACCGGAATTAAATATGGTAGTTTCTCTATGGTTATGATTTTTTGGCTCTTAAAACTTATTGTTACTGCTATAATTGCAGCCAAGAGCCACTCTACCTTGTTTAGAGCCTCATACACCATACAGCCGATACCAAGCCCCAATGGAAGCGTTACTCCCGGTGCCCTGAATTTTAGCCAAGCCTCCATAAAGCTTATGGCACACACAAAGCCAATCCAGAGAAATGCCGATATTCCTATTAGCGGATGCTGAATCTGGTAGTGGTTTATATCCTTCCCAATTGTCTCGTTTTTAATCATCACTTCCTGTTTTAAAGATGATTTACATTTAAGACAATTTTGTCCGAAATAAGTTCAAAAAAATTTATCTTAAAAGCACGGTTTTTCCATCTTTTAACCCTGTGGCAAGTTCGGATAGTGTGGTTTGGGTAAGCATCTCCTTTATCTGTTGACGTACCGATACGAATTTATGGTGCATCGGACAAGGAAACTGTTCGTTGCATTCGCTCAATCCCAGTCCGCAGCCGTTGAATATTGCATCACCATCGATGGCACTCACTATATCGCTCATTTTTACGTTGTGCATCTGTTCTTCAGTTACGTCAAAGCCGCCGTATGGTCCGGTGTATGAGTTTATTATGTTGTGGCGGGTGAGCTGCCCCAGTACTTTGGCTGTGAATGCTTCGGGTGTGCCGGTGTTTTTAGCTATATCGCCAATCTTGGTTCTTTTGCCGTCCATCGATTGGGTTGCAATGTATATTACTGCTTTTATTCCGTGCTCGCAGGTTTTCGAGAACATATCTTTCTTTTAGTCATAGTAAATATAATCAGAATAATTGTTGAAAGCAATTTCTGAAAATGAAAAATCCTGCAAGTCAATGTTTTGAGTTCTCAAATTCATTGGCCGCAGGATTATTTCAATAAGCGTAACAATTTATATTAACACACTGTCTTTTATTTAAAGTTCGAGGCTCATCTGTCCATCGGTTTCAATGTCGCCATCATCTTCATTGTCAGTGTCATCGTCGGCATTATCGGTTTCACGAACCGATGGTATTAGTGGTTCGAGTTCTTTTATTTTTGCCACCTGGTAGTTGGTTAGTCTCTTGCCCTTTGCTTTTACGCCCTTTTCGGCAATAAACTCGGCCACATCAATTACCTCTTTTTCGCGAAGTTTGTCGTTGCCACCAAATGTGGTCTCTATTCGCGGATAGTCCTCATCCGATACCAGAACCAGATTCGATTTTGGATGCTCGCTGATAAAGAGTGTCGGCCTGGCCGATGCATCGGCTTTGAAACGCTTTATGTAGTAGGCATTTTGCTCCGGGTCGAAATATACGGCAGTCCATATTTTGTTGGGCCTGAACTTCTCTATTTTGATGTAGTTTTGGTCGAAGTGCAGTGACAGGTCGAATCCACAAGTAAAATACTCACCTTTCTTATTGATTACCAATATCTGGTCGCTTCCCTGAAACTCTCCAAGATATGTTCCCCGCTCATCGGCGTTCAGTCGGAGTGTCTCGGGTTCAAACCAGATTTTTCGTCCGCCCAAAGTACTCTCACCCCGTTTTTTCAGTGATATCTTGTGTATCTCGTTCTTGGTGAGTATGTTACCCATAGATGCCCTGCCTTTGATGGCCAACTCAGCCATATCGTAGTCAAACACCACGTTGCGGATTCTGGGTTTTGGCTTGAGCATCACTTTAAGTACTTCAGCCTCTCCGTTGGGGTTTGCGCTGAAGTAGATTATCTCCGAATGTGGTTTACCCTGGGTAACATCATATTCCCTGTCGCGGGTTATTCCGGTTACAGCAAAGCGTTTCACAAAAATGGCACCATTTCGACCGTCGCTATAGACCACATTGTAGATGGTTCGTTTGTCGTTTTTCCTGAAAATGGCGAGGTGGATGATGTTTTTTCCTAAGAATGCCTTTTCCGAAATTTTCGTTATAATGTAACGGCCATCTTTGTAGAACACTATAATGTCGTCGATGTCGGAACAGTCGCACACATATTCATCCTTCTTCAAACCGTAGCCTACAAACCCATCCTGATGGTTGATATATAATTTCTCGTTTTTGACAACGACCTTAGTCGCCTCGATGTTTTCAAACGACCGTAGCTCGGTTAGGCGCGGATAATCTTTGCCGTAGGTTTTCTTAATTCGTTTGAAATAGTCGATGGCATAGGTTATCAGGTTGGCCAAGTGATGGTTAACCTGTTCCATCTCTGCTTCGAGTCCTTTGATATATTCGTCGGCTTTTTTTGCATCGAAGCGCGATATCCTCTTGATTTTGATTTCGGTTAGCCGTGCAATATCGTCGGTTGTAACCTCACGGCGCAGGAGTGGTTTGAATGGCGTCAAGCCCTCGTCAATAAAGCTTATTATCTGCTCCCACGTCTCTGCATCTTCAATGCGGAGGTATATCTTGTTTTCGATAAATATCTTCTCCAGCGACGAGAAATGCCACGCTTCGTCCAACTCGTGTTTCCTAATCTCCAATTCCAACTTTAACAGGTTGACTGTGTGGTCGGTATTGGCTTTTAAGATTTTTGTCACACCAAGAAAATGTGGTTTATTGTTGTCGATAACGCAACTGTTGGGCGATATTGACAGCTCACATTCGGTGAATGCATATAGTGCGTCTATGGTTTTGTCGGGTGAGGCACCAGCTGGCAGATGTACCAGAATTTCAACATTTTCGGCTGTGTTGTCATCGATTTTCCTAATTTTTATCTTGCCTTTCTCATTGGCTTTCAATATTGTATCGATGAGCGATGAGGTTGTTTTGCTGAATGGTATCTCGGTTATTACCAGTGTTTTAGAGTCAAGTTTCGATATTTTTGCCCTTACTTTTACTGCGCCTCCTCTCAGGCCGTCGTTGTAACGGCTCACGTCAACCGAACCTCCTGTTGGGAAATCGGGGTAAAGCTCAAACGGCTCATTTTTCAGATAGGCTATCGAACCGTCTATCAGCTCGTTGAAGTTGTGTGGCAGAATCTTTGATGCCAATCCTACAGCAATACCTTCCACACCCTGGGCCAGCAGCAACGGGAATTTTACCGGAAGAGTCACCGGCTCGTTGTTACGTCCGTCGTACGACTGTTTCCAGGTTGTTGTTTTTGGGTTGAATACTACATCGAGCGCAAACTTGGTTAGTCGTGCCTCAATGTATCGTGGTGCTGCCGCACTGTCGCCGGTGAGTATGTTTCCCCAGTTTCCTTGCTGGTCTATCAGGATATTTTTTTGTCCCAGCTGAACTAATGCATCGCCTATCGATGCGTCGCCATGGGGGTGAAACTGCATTGTGAAACCAATTATATTGGCCACCTTGTTGTAACGGCCATCCTCCATGCGGTTCATTGCATGTAGTATGCGTCGTTGCACGGGTTTCAGACCGTCGTTTATGTGTGGTACTGCGCGTTCAAGAATCACATACGAGGCGTAGTCGAGAAACCACTGCTTGTACATTCCTTGCAGTGGGCTTATTTTTGCTCCTTCGGCCTCCCAGGCAGGTGCATCTGCCGGTGCCGAATTGTCCATCTCCTCGTTCTCCTGGTCGTTGATATATTCGTCGTTGATACTGTCGTCGAAGCTCATTGTAAAATGCTTATTTGCTTGTTTCGTTCACTAAGTCCTCTTCAATCACTAAGTTGTCGATGATGAAGTTTTGACGTGTGGGAGTATTCTTTCCCATATAAAAATCGAGAAGCCCCTTCACTGCATCTTCGCGTTTCATCCTCACTGGATCTAAGCGCATATCGCGATTGATAAAGTGCTTGAACTCGTCGGGCGATATCTCACCAAGACCTTTGAATCGTGTTATCTCTGGTTTTGGCCCCAGTTTTTTTATTGCCTGCTCGCGCTCCTCGTCTGTGTAGCAGTATATTGTCTGCTTTTTGTTGCGCACCCTGAATAGTGGTGTCTGAAGGATGTAAAGATGCCCGTTCTTTATCAGCTCCGGAAAGAACTGAAGGAAGAATGTTATCAGAAGTAGCCTGATGTGCATTCCGTCAACATCGGCATCGGTGGCTATAATCACATGGTTATAACGTAGCCCTTCGATGCCCTCTTCAATATCGAGTGCTGCCTGCAATAGGTTAAACTCCTCATTTTCATACACTATCTTACGTGTGAGGCCATAGGTGTTGAGTGGTTTTCCCTTCAGGCTGAATACTGCCTGGCTGCTTACATTGCGTGCCTTAGTGATGGAGCCTGATGCCGAGTCGCCCTCGGTGATGAATAGCGAGCTGTCTATCTTTCGTTCATCCTTGTCGGTATAGTGTATGCGGCAGTCGCGTAGTTTGCGGTTGTGCAGACTTGCTTTCTTTGCCCTCTCGCGTGCTAATTTTTGAATACCCGAAATCGCCTTACGCTCTTTTTCCGATTCAATTATCTTTTTGTTGAGTATGTCGGCTGTCTCCAGATTCTTATGCAGGAAGTTATCCAACTTTTCCTTCAGAAAATCGGTAATATAGTTACGTACCGACACTCCGCTTTCGGGTGTCATATCCTTTGAGCCTAACTTTGTCTTTGTCTGCGACTCGAATACCGGTTCCTGAATTTTAATGCTTACTGCTGCAATTATTCCGCTGCGGATGTCGTTAACATCGTAACTCTTATTGTAAAACTCCCTTATCGTTTTAACTATTGCCTCCTTAAATGCCACAAGATGCGTACCTCCCTGAGTTGTATGCTGGCCGTTTACAAAGGTGTAGTACTCCTCGCCATATTGGTTGCCATGTGTCAATGCTATCTCCAGGTCGCTATCTTTGAGGTGGATGATGGGGTAGAGGCCAGGCTCTGTCATATTCTCATCCAAAAGGTCTATCAATCCGTTTTTACTCTGGAATACCTTCCCGTTGAAGTGGATTGTAAGACCGGTATTTAGATAGGTGTAGTTTTTCAGCATCGTCTCGATGTAATCTTCGCGATACTGGTAGTTTTCAAAAATTGTGTTGTCGGGGAAGAAGCTCACTGCTGTTCCGTTTGGCTCGCCCGTTGATGTTACCTCTGCTTCATG
>JBDHYT010000224.1:0-5304 GCA_039811485.1 Marinilabiliaceae bacterium
CTGGCAGCCTGCTTTGTACTCTCTTTCAATAAAACTGAAATTAAGGGATATTACACACTCTCAAGCAGTAGTATTCCGTTGGAGCATTTTCCTTTTCACATTCAAAAAAAATTCCCAAAAAAACACAAGTCCATTCCAGCAACTTTACTCGGACGCCTGGCTGTTGATAAAAAATATCAGAATAAAGGGATTGGTAAAATATTGCTAATAGATGCTCTTAAAAAGAATTTTGATATATCGCAAGAAATCGGTTCGTTTGCCGTTGTTGTTGACCCATTGGATGAATTTGCTGAAGCTTTTTATGAAAAATTCGATTTCATTCCTCTGCCTGACAGCAGGAAGATGTTTATAGCAATTGGAACACTAAAAGAATTATTCTTCAAATAATTGACATTCAATTATTTACGTACAAAAATAATAACTAATAGATATTACACCCCTTCAGGGCTTAATTTAGTATCTATGCCTTTGATAGGGCTTCACCCTATCTTATAATCTTGCGCCCCTTCAGGGCTATAATTTCTCTTCAACTCTTTACCCCTTAAACTATTGAACTGTCATTTTTCACTCCCCCCTCCCCTTCCCCTACAAACTTAAGTTTTGAATTAATAGTGTTATCTTTAGGGCTGCCGGAAAAAACCACCACTGGCAAACCCAATTCACTATTAATAACCATAATGAACAAACAGATACTTCGCTTAGCGATTCCAAATATAATTTCAAACATCACAGTTCCGCTGCTCGGGCTTATTGACATTGCCATTGCCGGCCATCTCAGTTCATCGCTTTATATTGGTGCAATAGCACTTGGCAGTACCATATTCAGCATGATTTACTGGAATTTCAGTTTTCTGCGGATGGGTACCAGCGGATTTACTGCACAGGCTTACGGTGCACGCAACTTTAGTGAGATGATGGAAAATCTCGTCCGCTCCATTACAATTGCAGGTGGTGCGGGAATAATAATCATACTTCTGCAGAAACCAATATTTATGGTAGCCCACCATTTTATAGCATCAGGAGCCGAAAGTGCCCTCTATGTAGGCAAATATTTCTATATAACTGTATGGTCGGCACCAGCAATGCTGGGGATGTATGCTTACAACGGCTGGCTTACAGGTATGCAGAATGCACGCACACCAATGATTATTGCAATCCTCAACAATGTGCTCAATATCATTCTGAGTTTTGCCTTTGTTTTTGGCTTCAACATGCAGATTGAAGGAATTGCTCTTGGAACAATGCTGTCGCAATGGATATCGTTCATTACCATGACGATACTAGTAAAACGTTTTTACGGCAAGCAGTTCAGGCATATCAACCTGAGCACAACATTCACAAAAGATAAAATCAGAGCCTTTTTCAATGTAAACCGCGATATTTTTATCCGCACACTGCTTCTTGTGGCAGTAACCACATTTTTCACCTTTGCTTCATCAAAGATGGGCAATACACTCCTGGCTGTCAATTCATTACTTATGCAGTTCTTCCTGCTGTTTTCCTATTTCATGGATGGATTTGCCTATGCAGGCGAGGCACTTACCGGCAGGTTTATTGGTGCACGCAACAATATTCAGCTTAAAAAGCTGATTGTCAACCTTTTCTTTTGGGGCATAGGCATAGCAGCACTTTATGCAATAATTTATGGTTTGTTTATGCCACAGTTACTTGGCATTTTAACCAATAAACAGGATATTATAACGGCAGCCTACGATTACCGCTTATGGACAATTCTGATTCCTTTTGTAAGTTTTGCTTCCTTTGTCTGGGATGGTATATATATCGGAGCCATGGCATCAACGGCAATGCGCAACAGCATGATAGTGGCTGCCATGGTTTTCTTCGGCACATACTACGGTGCTGCATCACAATTGGGTAATAACGGCTTGTGGTTATCATTTATTCTCTACCTGCTTTTTAGAGGCGGAATGCAGACAATTATATATTTCAGAAGGAGAGCTCTATTTTCGACTTAATTAACATATTAAAAATCAGCCAGGTAACTCACCAGATTGGCGTCAGTATTGGTGAGATTGAACTTTTTGCGTATTCTGGCACGTATTACCTCAATGCTTTTCACATTCTGATGGGTAATTGACGCAATCTCCTTCGACGACATATTAAGCTTCAGAAAAGCACATATACGCTCTTCCGAAGGGGTTAAGTCGGGATGCGACGCCCTTAATTTGGAGTAAAACTCCTGATGTACCTGCATAAAGCGGTATTCAAACTCCTGCCACACCTCATTATCAACCTCCGACTGAAGTTCAAGGATGATGCGCTGTACCGGGCTTTTCAATTCGGCGCGAACCTCCTCTTTAAGCATCATCAATTTTTTAGCAACACTGTTGATGAGTTCATTTTTGCGGATAAGATACATCACATTGGTAGCAAACTCCTTGTTTTTCAACTCTATCTGATGTTCAAGATTCTGTTTTTCAATAATTGTCTTTTTATTTTTCAGATGACGCAACACAAGCAACAACACTGCAACAATTATTAGAAACACCAAAACCACCGTTACAATAATAAAAACAAAACTCATCCGCTGCTTTTCCAAGGATGCCATTTTTTCGACTTTTGCCAGCTCGTAATTAGCCTGAAGTTGAGTGGTTTGTCTTATTATCTTATCGTTTTTGATGCTGTCGTTGAGCATCGCAAACACCTTATTCTCCTCAAAAGCCTCTTTGTACTTTCCTTGCTGTTCGTAAATACGACACAGTGAGTTGCTGATATTCATCTGAGTTTCGAGGCTGGCTATATTCTTAGCCAGTTTCTTCGATTCCAGTGCTATCCACAAGGCACTAACAACCTGATTTACCGCAAGATAATAATCAACCATAAAATGATAAGTCTTGGCAAGTCCGTCGATATCCGAAACTTTTTTGCGGCACTCAACCGAAAGATTGAAATAGTTGCGGGCTTTAGCATAGTTTTTATTCTTCACCTCACTCATCCCCAAATTGTTGTAAATAACGCCCTGATTATGGTAATCATTGGTTGCCAAGGCTGATTTTAAGGCATCAGAAATGTATTAGAGATAACGTCCGGTATCGCCCATACGGTTATATACCGAGGCTATATTATTGAATAATACAGTCTTAAACTCCGGATGCTCCAAAACAATATGCTGTCCGTTGCTGTTAAGCTCCAACAAAGCATTTTTATAGAACTCAAGAGAGCGTTCCTCATCACCAAGGCGGTCGTAGATTGCCCCCAGATTTACATTCACACCAATTATCCCCTTTATGTCGGCCATCTTCTCATATAATTCCAGCGAACTCAGGTAGAGGCTCAGCGACTCCATGTAATTTCCCAGAAAATACTCGTTGTGTGCAATGATGGTGATAAACTGAGCCTCAGAGCTGTCTCTCTGCATCGATTGTGCCAGCTCCAATCCACGGCGGGCATAGCTGTTGGACTGGTTGATATCCCATTTGCCGGTTTCATCGCTCAACTCCTTCAATAACTTCAGCTGCTTATCTTTATTCCGGGTATTATTCAACTGCATCAGAAGACTATCGGAGACAATAAGATTCTGCCCCTGGCACGGCATAATATTGGTCAGCAGAGTAATAACAACAAACGACAACAGGTATTTCAGATTCATCAACGATATTGTTTTAGTATTTGGGCGACGCATTAAAGCATCAATTATACCTAAAGATATATTTTTATAAGACAATAAATGCCCCGGCTCTTAAATTTTATTACTGTTAAGGCATTACAATTCTGATAAACAGCTTATTAATAAATCACAATTATGGTATAAAAGTCGCCATAAAGATAGCTTAATATGTTTTTTACAAGGTTAGAATGGGGTTTGTTATAGTTTTTTCATGGCTGTTTGATAGAGCACCATGCATAGAATAATATACTTTTAAAATAAAAATGCGGCATGAATTGCACCAAAAAGAGACGAATAAGCCATTTCTTTCTCGACAAAAAAATCAGACAGATGATAAGGGAGAGAGAGACAAAGATAAAGGCATTCAAAAAAATGCTCCGTATAATAGATTCCAATACCAATTAAATACCAATATTTTAAACTTAAACATCTTTTTATGAAAATCAAACAAACCACTATGCGAAGGTGTCTGTGGCTATGGCTGCTCACATTCTTTGCAGTACAGGTGAGCGCCCAGTCGTTTAAGGACGGCATGCAGCAAGGTGTTTTACGCATTAAGGTAAAACCCGAACTGATGATGTCCAATCCACAGGGACTCAAAACCAAAATGCTTAATGACGTGGCTACCACGGGCATTAAAGCATTAGACGAATTAAGTGAACAGTACGATGTTAAAAGCATCGAACGGGTATTCCGTTATTCACCGAAGCACGAAGCCAAACACCAGAAGTATGGTCTTCATCTTTGGTACACTGTTACCTTCAATGCAAACTCATCGCCACTTCAGATTGCCAGGGCATATACCAAACTGAGTGTTATTGAGAGTGCAGAGCCTATTTTTGAAAAATCTGTGGTACCTTACTCCATCACGGAGCTAAAGCAGACGGTGAATAAGGCGGCAACGCAGATGCCGTTCAACGATCCTTATCTGGATAAGCAGTGGCACTACAACAATACTGGCCAGAACAATGGAACTCCGGGATGCGACATCAACCTTTTCAAAACATGGGAGAAAGTAGCCGGTAATCCTAATGTCATTGTTTCGATACACGACAACGGCTTGGATATTACCCACGAAGATATAGCACCAAACCTATGGGTAAACCAGGCCGAACTCAACGGCAAAAAGAATATTGACGATGATGGCAACGGCTACCGCGACGATATTCACGGTTTCAATTTTGGCGACAACAGTTCAATAATTGCCAAAGGTGACCATGGTACACACGTGGCAGGAACAGTGGCAGCGGTAAACAACAACGGTATTGGAGTATCGGGTGTTGCCGGTGGTACAGGAAAAAATGACGGCGTTAAATTAATGGCATGCCAGATTCTTGGCGGTACATGGAGCGACCTTATAGCTGAGTCGTTTATCTATGCAGCCGACAATGGAGCCGTTATTTCGCAAAACAGCTGGGGATACCATAATCCATACAGCTTCGAGCAGGTTGTGCTCGATGCCATCGACTACTTTATTGCCGAAGCAGGAAGTTACGAAGGCAGCCCAATGAAGGGTGGAGTAGTAATATTTGCCTCGGGCAACAGCTCTATAAATCTACCGATGTACCCAGGCTATTACAAACCTGTAATTGCAGTGTCGGCCATTGGACCGCGCTTCGAGATTGCTCCATACTCCAACTTTGGTGACTGGGTTGACATATCGGCACCGGGAGGAA
>JBDHYT010000225.1:0-5300 GCA_039811485.1 Marinilabiliaceae bacterium
CCTGCGTCTGAAAGGCGAAGATGTGATAATGATTGGCGGAAGCGATGAGCATGGCGTTCCCATCACCCTGAAGGCAAAGAGAGAGGGTATCACACCTCAGGATGTTGTTGACAAATACCACAACATAATTAAAGATTCATTCGAGAGATTCGGAATCTCATTCGATATCTATTCGCGCACTACAAGTGAGACACATTACGAGACTGCCTCTGATTTTTTTAAAACTCTCTATGTCAACGGCAAATTCATCGAAAAAGAGTCGGAACAATATTACGACGAGGTGGCGGGTCAGTTTCTGGCCGACCGATATATTACCGGCACATGCCCTCATTGCCACAGCGAAGGAGCTTATGGCGACCAATGCGAGAAGTGTGGTACATCGCTCAATGCCACCGACCTTGTAAATCCGAAGTCGGTAATATCAGGTTCGCAGCCGGTGATGCGGAACACCAAACATTGGTATCTGCCACTCGACCAGCACGAGGAGAGCCTGCGAAAATGGATACTTGAAGACCATAAAGAGTGGAAGTCGAATGTTTACGGCCAGTGCAAATCGTGGCTCGACATGGGCTTGCAACCACGTGCAGTTAGCCGCGACCTCGATTGGGGCGTGCCGGTACCGGTGAAAGGTGCCGATGGGAAAGTACTGTATGTGTGGTTCGACGCTCCCATAGGCTACATATCGGCAACAAAAGAGCTGACACCCGACTGGGAAAAATACTGGAAGAGCGACGATTGCCGGATGATACACTTCATCGGCAAAGACAACATAGTGTTCCACTGCATTGTTTTTCCTGCAATGCTTTCGGCAGAGGGAAGCTACATACTGCCCGACAATGTACCGGCCAACGAGTTCCTGAATCTCGAAGGCGACAAGATATCTACTTCGCGTAACTGGGCTGTGTGGCTACACGAATATCTCGAAGATTTCAAGGGTAAAGAGGATGTGCTACGCTATGTATTAACTGCAACAGCACCCGAAACAAAGGATAACGACTTCACCTGGCGCGACTTCCAGGCACGCAACAACAACGAGTTGGTGGCGGTGTTTGGAAACTTTGTTAACCGGGTGACGGTACTGACTCAAAAATACTATAACGGAGCTGTTCCTGCATTGGGCGAACTCACCGACTTCGACAGGGAGACAATGCTCGATATCCCGCAAATAGTTGAACGTACCGAAGAGTTGCTCAACACTTTCCACTTCCGCGATGCACTGCGCGAAGCGATGAACCTTGCCCGCCTCGGAAACAAATATCTGGCCGACACAGAGCCATGGAAACTTATCAAGAGCGATGCCGAAAGGGTGAAAACCATTATGCACATAAGCATCCAGATAACTGCAAACCTTGCAATACTGATGGAGCCATTTCTGCCATTTACGGCCAGGAAACTTCAGAATATGATCAACCTTGGAAAGCAGGATTGGAATATATGCGGAAGCATGGAAATACTGGCCGAAGGGCACATCATTAATGAACCAACACTACTCTTCGACAAGATTGAAGATACCGAAATAGAAGCACAGCTCTCCAAGCTGGCCAAAACCAAAACCGATAATGCAGCATCGACGGCAGTGGCCAATCCTGCAAAGGAGAATGTAAGTTTTGATGACTTCGGCAAGATAGATATACGTGTGGGAAAAATTATTGAAGCCGAGAAAGTGCCGAAAACAAAAAAACTGCTCAAACTTAAAGTTGACACCGGAATCGACCAGCGTACAGTGGTGAGCGGCATTGCCGAATACTTTGAACCAGAGGCAATTATTGGGCGTCAGGTGAGCATTCTTGTCAATTTGGCACCTCGCGAAATAAAAGGAATAGTATCACAAGGAATGATACTGATGGCCGAAGATGCCAATGGAGCACTTCACTTCATATCACCAGCCGACAACATTAAGCCGGGCTCGGAGGTAAGATAAGTGGATGGAAAACAAAAAAGGCTGCAGTGTAACTTGCAGCCTTTTTTTGTCTAATAACTGAAAGAAAAACAGTTCAATCAGGAAAAAATATAGCACAATAAAAAGAGTTGTTTGACTAATCGAATCAAACAACTCCTTATTTCATCTATTTTTTATCGGCAAACACCCACACATCGGCAAAGCCTTGTTTCATCTTGTACTCTTTCATCTTACGGACAGCCTCATCCTTAGAGGAAAAGCCCTCGATTGCAACTCTCACTTTTCCGTTACCATAAAGCTTTGAACTCTGAGAATAACCTTTTTTATCGAGTTGGTCTATAAACTGGTCGGCCAGTTTATCGTTGGGAAAGCTGCCGGCAATGATGAAATATTGGGTTGAGGCAACCATCGGAGCATCTTTTTTGGGTTCCGAACTCTCTCCAACCGGTTCGCATACCACAGCCTCTTCTGTTACATCTGGCTCAACCACAGGAACTTCCGTTTTGGCAGGAATAAACAAATCGAAATACCCGGCCTGGTTTACAATGCCTCCTGAAACCTGCATATTGGTTTCGGGCGAGAAGAGGAAGAGACCGGCCATAACAGCCACAGATGCAGCAATATGCCTAAACGACAACGGCTTCAGCAGGCGGCGCACCACAACATTTTCCTCCTGTGTAGAACCCGAAGCAATAGGCTCGAAGTGGAATGTGCTGAAACCAAAAGAGTCTGCAAGGAAACCGCAACTGTTCTCCGGATGAAAAATAATATTACCAATGGCATCGCTTTTTAAGGAACCCACCTCATCGATGGTAAAAGAACTACCCTTTTCGATAGTGTTTAGTACATCAGCAACATAATCTTTTACCATAATGCTTGCTGTGCTATATTCAACACCTTTGCGCAGTGCAATATGGTTGATTAAGAGGCCGTCGTTGTGCGAAAGCGACCTGTTGAAACCAATCTCTTTCCGTGGAGGCATGAACATCAATTTCTCCTCGTCAACAGAGGCCGAAACAGGATTTGCCACCAAGCCACCAAGGCCTGGAACAATCACGCAATCGTGCCAATACAACAACTCACTGATATAACATCCGATCTTTTTCATAAAAATTGATTTTTTTCACAACACCAAAACCAACACACGTTTGGGTTCTGTATCTACGATGCAAAAATACAAAATAGATTTTCAATAATAAACCAAAAGAAACCAACACCGGTTGATAACCTGTTGATAACCCACTGCAAAAACAAAACCAACAGCCACAACGATTTTATTACTAATACGTCACAAACTGATACGTATGTTTATAACTTTTGTTCTAAAAAATATTGGCAAAAATGCAGGATATCCCAATAAAACTACATGTCATTGATAATCAAACCAATTTTATAAAGTCGAAAACCAAAACTTATTTCTCCTCTCCGGCATAGGTAAATTGAGGCTTTGGATGAATAAAAAACAGCAGCAGGACAATTGCAACAACCACAACAACAGCCAGTTTACTAAAATCAGCACCAAGACTGCCGGCATCAGTCGAGCTGCCCAACAGCAATGTCACCGAATAACCAGCAAACACACCTACCATATTCATCATGCCATAAGCAGTTGCACGCTGCCTCTCGGGAACAATCTGGCATAGTATGGGCATATTGTTGGTGTCGAACATTCCGTAACCGATTCCGAACAGCATAGCTGCCGCAATCATGGCAAAATAAGTCTGTCCGAATCCCAACAGCACCAACGAAGGAATAGTGAGCGACAATCCGATGGCACTGGTATAGATACGCCCCTTAATATTTTTTTGAACCCAACGGTCGGAGAGCGGCCCTCCTATCAGCACACCAATAAACGACGATATGGCAATGGAAATCGTAGCCATCGGCCCGGCAATCGACATATCGACACCCAGGTTTTGGGCAAAGAGTGTTGGTAACCAGTTTTTTGTACCCCAGCCCGGAAAACTTGGAGCCATAAAGTAAAAGAGCATTATCCAGAATGAGAAAGTTCCAAAAATCAGCGATATTGATTGAAGCACTGAACCCCTTGAGGTATTGGATACACCAACGGCTGGTTGCGAATGAATAACGTGCCCCTCTTTTTCGTGAAGAAGGAAAATAAGCAGAACAGAGTATATGATACCAACAATACCAAAGGCGAAGAAAACAGTATGCCACGAGTAATTGGCGGCTATGGTGGCTCCAAATCCTCCCAGTGCCTGCCCTGCATACAATCCCGACATGTGAATGCCGATGGCAAGCGAGCGTGTTTTGGAAGAGTGGAAATCGGCAATCATTGCCAACCCGGTAGGAAGATATAACGCCTCGCTAACGCCCATAAGTGCCCTAAGCCAGTAAACCTGGTTAAATGTTGTGGCAAAGCCCATCCCGTAGGTAACTGCCGACCACACAAAAAGACTGCTGACAATAATCCATTTACGACTGAAACGATCGGCTATAATGCCTGCCACAGGGCTCATAAGTCCGTAAATAAGAAGAAAGATACCCATCAGACGTCCGAAGTTTTCGGCAATGGCCAGCTCCCCGATATCCATTTTCATTGCAGATTGCATTGTTGAGAGCATCTGGCGATCGAGATAATTGAGTAAAGCCACAAACCAGAGAAGGCCCACAAGTAACCAGGGATAGTACTTACTGTTTTTCATAACCTTAGTTTTTTTGGGGTTGATAAATGCTTAATCATATTATAACAGCATCAGACCAACCATCATAAATATATTCCAGTGAAATTAAAAAATGCTTAATCTCCACATCTGCAATGCAGAGATTAAGCATAAAAATAATCAAATTCAAAAGATTACCACACTTCCTCCTGTTGGTCGGCAACTTTATATCCGGGTGTCTGCTTTAACCTTGGATCGGCACCAAGAGTACCCTTATCCACAGGCCACAACACCTTATATTTCTGATTGACGTCAAGCAGAGGCGTAGTTTTATATGTTGATGCTGCATCAAAGGCCAATGGCAGACCGTTGACAGCATCTTTCATTCTAATAACATCGTACCAGCGTTTACCTTCATACACAAACTCTTTGTCGCGCTCATGCAAAATGGCATATTCATTATCTTTAAACGATGAATTGACATAGCCCATGGTAGCAGCATCCCAATTAGCAGCATAGGCCCGCTGACGGATTTGGTTGATATACTGTGCAGGGTTACCGCCCTTCATATTTTCAACCTCGGCAAGCATAAGCAATACGTCGGCATAACGATAGACAGGCTCGTTGGTGTCGTACACACGTGCTCCGGTGGTGTTGATAGCACCAAGGAATTTACGCATAGCTGTTCCTACCACTACACCAGCACTGTTATAGTACTCATAGAAGGTAGCATTTTTTCGGGTATCATTGTCATCAAAGCTCTTCCAGAAATCGAG
>JBDHYT010000226.1:0-5273 GCA_039811485.1 Marinilabiliaceae bacterium
GAAATATCTGCCTTTGCATCCCCTCAACGGTTGGAATCCACTCACTCCACATCTGGCATCCGCTACCTATTATGTTTTTGTGAAACTCTGCGGCAAGTCCTTCAGGGATAGGGTTGAACATATATGCCTTCCTGAGTGGAATGGTTTTGTAGTCGTAGTCGAGATATGTAGATGCGTGATAAGAATTTACCAGCCGGTATCCATCTTTTGCCGCAGCAGCCATCTCGTTGAGGTCGCCCTTCCAGAAATGTACAATCACATTGGATGCAATCTTTTGCGATGGATCTGAAAATGATATGTTGTCGTCATTATGCAGGTTTTTGCCTAATATCTCGTTCCATCCCATCATGCTGGCATTTTTTGATGCTATAAATTGCGACATCTTATTCACTGCCTCAATCTGAATATCCATAAACGAGCTGAATCCTTTTTCTTCCTTGTATTTTTTTATCAGAGGATTCTGTTCCCAATGGTCAAACCTAACCTCGTCGCCTCCAACATGGATAATGTCGGTATTGAAGAGTTCAAGTGCTTCAGCAGTAACATCCTGCAAAAACTTCATCACCCGTGGGTCGGAAACATTGTAGGTCGGGTAGTGCTTTCCAAAATGTGCCGGCACTTCCACTTTTTCGGCCGATGAGCCAAGCCATGGATAGGCAGCGATGGCAGCCGAGGCATGTCCGGGCATCTCAATCTCAGGAACAACTTTTATCTGTCGGTCGTTGGCATATTTTACTATTCGCCTGATCTCCTCCTGTGTGTAGTAACCTTCGTGAGGCACTCCAGCACGGTTGTCGCTGTTCCATCCACCCACCTGGGTGTCTTTTCGGCGGCCGCCAATTTCGGTAAGTAACGGGTAAAGCTTGCTCTCGAAGCGCCACCCCTGATCATCGGTGAGGTGCCAGTGAAAAATATTCATCTTTAGCTCCGCCATCACGTCAAGAAGGCGTATAACCTCCTTTTCGCCCTTGAAGTGGCGCGACTCGTCGAGCATGAAGGCCCGCCAAACAAAACGTGGCTGGTCTATGATGGACTGACAGTCGATGGCTTCGTTGCTAATTGTTGAGTAATCAATTAGTTGCAGTAGCGATTGTATGCCGTAAAAAATACCTTTTTCAGAATTGGCTTCTATGCCGATTTCCCATTTCGAGATATTTAGCTTGTAAGATTCATCATTCTTGTCGGTCATCGAGTTGTTAAGATTAATGCTTACTGAGCGTTTTCTTAATCTCTTGTCATTTCTGATGCCAAACCTGTCGTTAAGTGCTGTTTCGAGATATTGAGCACTGTTCGATGCATTGGTTTGGTTTATTGCAACTGTGGTATTGGCCCTCAGCAGACTTTTACCCTCAGAAAAATTTACCTCGGCGGGGATAGGTACTATGATGGTTGTTTTTTGTTGGGCAGATAAATTGATTACAATTGCTGCCATCAGAATCAGTAGGAACGTTCTCTTTTTCATTAATATACACAGTTGATTCTCTCTTATCGCGAAAGAAATGTTTTTAAATTGCCGATATTCTTGGCGTTGGTTATCTCCTTGCCTTCGGCCGTATAAAGGTGGTCAAGCTCAGCCCTGAAATACTCTTCAACCTTGCTTCTCACCACCTTCATTGTGGTATTTACCAGTTTGTTCTCTTCGCTGAATGCCTCGGGAACAATGCCTACTGCCGTTGGTAACCATCTCTGTGGGAACATATTGCTGTTTTTGCCTCCTGTCTTGAAGTGTGCAATACTATGTTTTATCATCTCTAAGATCTCTTTTAAATCATCATCCGAATCGATGCTCTTTTTGTGTGTGCGCATCCACTCTCTTATGTTGTCGCGCGACGGCACGGCCAACGCAACAGTATATGGATTTTGATTGTTGAAGAGAACTATGTTTTCGATGAAACGGCAATGGTCGTTAAGTGCCTCTTCGATTCCTTCGGGGCTGTACTTTTCGCCATCGGCACTGATAAGCAGGCTCTTGAAGCGTCCCCAGACATATAGATAGCCTTCGTCATCCATGCTGCCCATGTCGCCGGTGTAGAGCCAGCCATCCTTAATGGCTGATTTTGTGGCCTCATCGTTCTTCCAGTAACCCTTCATCACGTTGTCGCCCTTTATTACAATCTCGCCCTTCTCACCAAGCGGGAGTTCGTTGCCGTCGCTATCGCAAATCTTCAACAACATATTGTCGAGTTTCTTGCCCGACGAGCCCAGCTTATGGTGATTTGGTGTGTTGGCCGATATGATGGGTGATGCCTCACTGAGTCCGTAACCCTGATACATTGGCACTCCAATGGCATAGAAGAACTTCTGGATGTCGAGGTCGAGAAGTGCTCCGCCTCCTATGAAAAATTGCAGTCTTCCACCAAACCTTGTTTTTATTTTATTGAATATCAGATTATTGAAGATAGTGTAGAGTGGTGCTGTTAGCTTCTTTAAACCTTTGCCTTTGTCGTTGCCCAAACCGTTGTACCAGGTTGCATACCTTATACCTGTGTTGAAGAGCCACCACGTAAATGCACCTTTCGACTCAATTGCTTTTTCTATATTTTTCTTGAAGTTTTTGGCAATTGCCGGAACGCTCATCAATACATGTGGTTGAATCTCAAGCATATTGGTGCTAAAGTTCTTCAGTGTCTCCATTTGTGTTTTGCCTGGCTGCACCGACGCCACTCCGGCTCCTTTGTGCATAAAGGCATAGAGACACGCAGTGTGTGCAAATGCATGATCCCAGGGTAGAACTGCCAGGGTTATGTAGTGCGATGGTATTTCGATATAGCTGAAAGCCTGCTTAACGTTGGCAGTGTAGTTGAGGTGCGAGAGCATTATTCCTTTGGGGTCGGCCGTGGTGCCTGAAGTATAGGTTATGTTTGCAATCGTCTCTGTATTAACCTCTTTCTTGCGGGCTGTGAGCTGATCGGCACTATGTTTCTTAAAATCAGCACCCTGCTCCATCAGGCTGTTGAAAGTGAATTCGCCTTCTAATAATTCAATGCTCTCTTCGGATATAATAAATATCTTTTCGATATGTTTAAGTGCCGGCCTAACTAACCTGATTTTGTAAAGTTGTGATGATGAGACAATTACAAATCTGCTCTCCGAGTGGTTCAGTCTGAATATAAGGTCGTTATCGGCCTCGAGTTTTGTTGATAGCGGTACGTTGATTGCTCCGCAAAAGATTACTGCCAGTTCGCTGATTAGCCACTGCGAGCGTCCCTCCGACAGTAAAGCAACCCTCTCGCCATATTTTAATCCTTCCGATAAGAATCCGCATGCCAGACTCTCTACCATTTCGTGGGTTTGTGAGTAAGTGATGGCTTCAAAAACAGCCTCCTTCTTTTCCCATAAAAAGGGGCGGCTGCCATAATTTGCTACGCTATCTTCAAAAAACTCTATCAAGTTGTTCATTTTCTTTCTTTTATCAGGTGTTGTAATTCTGGCGCACAAGCAAATGTCTATTGTGTTGCTGGGCATAATGTTGCAAATATAGATATATTGGTGGAATAATGGTTTATAAGTTTCAAATGTCGCCCTTTCTCTTCGATTACCCCTTGGCATAAAACAATGACAAAATAGTTGAAAGTTGAGAGTTGAAAGTTGAAAGTGGATTCGAGTTGCGTGAAGAAATAGGACGGGGTTGAGGAAAAAGGATTATTTGTAGTTCGTCTGTCGTTAGTCGTGCGTTCGTTCGGTAGTTTGCTGCTTAAGCCATGAAGTGGCGTCATATCTCAGCCGTATGCAAGCGCTGCGCAGCGTACGGTTATAGATACGTAACGTAAAATAAGCTCGGCCTCTTTCAGGTCATTGTTGATTCGGTTATCTTTGGCAATCTTATTTTTGTTGATATGCAGTTTTTCAGAAATCATTCGCTTAAGAGTCTCAATACATTTGGAATTGATGTTAAAGCCGACGAACTATATGTTTGCAGCTCCGTAGATGATATCCGCAACGCTCTTACACACCGCTCATCGGAGCCGATTCTTGTTTTGGGAGGTGGTAGCAATCTGCTGTTTATCTCCGATTTCAAAGGTGCTGTTATATCTCCTGCAATACCAGGCGTGGAGGTTGTTGCCGAAGATGGTAACTACGTCATTGTCAGAGCCGGAGCCGGCGTGGTGTGGGACGATTTGGTGGCTTTTTGCGTCGAAAATGGATTTGCCGGGTTGGAAAACCTGTCGTTGATTCCGGGTACGGTTGGTGCATCACCGGTGCAAAACATTGGAGCTTATGGAGTTGAGGCCGGTGACTGTATCGTTTCAGTTTCCGGTGTGATGATTGACGACGCAACCACTTTTCAACTCCCGGCACAAGAGTGTCATTTTGGTTATAGGAACAGTATTTTCAAGCAGAAACTCAAGGGTAAATGCATAATCACCCATGTTGAATTCAGGCTGCAAAAGAGTGCAGCACCGGTGCTTTCGTACGGTCATGTGCGGAGTGAGGTCGAGAAGTTTGGTGACGTTACCCTTGAAAATATTCGACGAGCCATCATTTCAATTCGTTCATCCAAACTGCCGGATCCTGCTGTTTTGGGTAATGCGGGCAGTTTCTTCAAAAATCCTGAGGTTGAAAACGATATAGCTGCCAAATTGAAAGAGAAGTACGATTCACTTACCCTCTATCCGCTTGATAATGGGCGGACTAAGTTGCCCGCAGGCTGGCTTATCGAACAGGCCGGCTGGAAAGGTTACCGCCGGGGCGATGCCGGAGTACACGAAAAACAGGCTCTGGTACTTGTCAATTATGGTAATGCCACAGGCAGCGATATTCTAAACCTTGCTTCTGATATCTGTGCGTCGGTAAAAGAGAAGTTTGGTGTTGCTCTTGAGATGGAGGTAAATGTAGCCGGTGATATTCGCTAAAAAAATATCCGCCCGGCAATGCCGGCGGATATTCTTGTTTTTCACTGATTCACTTTCGTATCAGAAGCCACACGTCGGAATATTTTTCATATCTTTCCCTGATTGAGGCAATTCTTGTGCGAGCCTGGTTTTCGTCGTCATACGAAGCCACCGATACACGGTATAGTCCGTTTTCGTTTTCAAGGATTGAAGGCTTAAAGTTCTCAGACACAAGTTGTTGTCTGAAGTTACGGGCGTTTTCTATCACTTTGAATGAGCCTATTATTACATAGTATTTTCCTGCTCCTTCGCCCTGTTGCGATTCAATAACTTTTACCCGCTCTTCCTTTACCACAACCTCTTTGGGCTGCGGTTTTGCCTCTGGCCTGGCACTCTCTTTCACTGTTACGCTACTTTTGGGTTTTGCTGCCGGCTTATCAT
>JBDHYT010000227.1:0-5264 GCA_039811485.1 Marinilabiliaceae bacterium
TTCCTTTTGCTTCTTTCAATACCTCTACGGCTATTGATTTTGGAACCTCGGCATACTGCAGGAAGTCCATTGATGATGTGGCACGACCAGATGAAAGAGTTCTCAACACGGTAACGTAACCAAACATCTCGGCGAGGGGTACCTTAGCCTTAACAACACGTGCTCCGGCTTTGCTCTCCATTCCTTCAACCTGTCCGCGACGCTTGTTGAAGTCACCGATAATATCACCCATATACTCTTCGGGAGTAACGACCTCTACACGCATGATTGGCTCAAGCAGAATAGGACGGGCTTTGGCCGAGGCAGCTTTGAATGCCTGACGCGCTGCAATCTCAAACGACAATGAGTCGGAGTCAACAGGGTGGAATGAGCCATCGAAAAGTGTAACTTTCACGTTCTCAACTTCATAACCAGCCAAAACACCATTTTTCATAGCCTCTTTGAAACCTTTCTCTACCGATGGGATATATTCGCGTGGGATATTTCCACCCTTAATCTCATCTACAAATTGCAGACCAGTTTTTCCTTCATCAACAGGACCAACCTTAACAAAGATATCGGCAAACTTACCGCGACCACCAGTCTGTTTCTTATACACCTCGCGATGCTCAACAAGACCTGTGATAGCCTCTTTGTATGATACCTGTGGACGACCCTGGTTACACTCTACCTTGAACTCGCGACGCAGACGGTCGATAATAACTTCGAGGTGAAGCTCACCCATACCGCTGATAACGGTTTGTCCGCTCTCTTCGTCGGTATGTACTTTGAAGGTTGGATCCTCTTCGGCCAATTTGCTAAGCGCCATTGACAGTTTATCCATATCTTTCTGGCTCTTTGGTTCAACAGCAACACCGATAACCGGATCGGGGAAGTCCATTGACTCAAGGATGATAGGATTCTTCTCGTCGCAAAGTGTATCACCTGTTTTGATATCCTTGAAACCAACGGCAGCACCTATATCACCTGCAGCAATATTATCTTGTGGTATCTGCTTGTTCGATTTCATCTGATAAAGACGTGAGATACGCTCTTTTTTGTCGGTACGTGTGTTAAGCACATACGAGCCCGATTCAAGAACACCTGAGTACACACGGATAAACGCCAGACGGCCTACGAATGGGTCGGTGGCAATCTTAAACGCCAAACTTGCCAAAGGAGCATCAGGATCGTTAGGACGCGATACTTCTTCGCCGGTATCCGGGTTTGTACCTTTTACAGCCTCGATATCGGTTGGAGCCGGAAGGAAGGTAACAACACCATCGAGCAGACGCTGTACGCCTTTGTTACGGAAAGAAGAACCGCAGAACATAGGAGTAATAGTCTGGGCAATAGTAGCTTTACGGATTACCGGCATCAACTCTTCGGCTGTGATAGAATCGGGATTGTCGAAGAATTTCTCCATCAGGGTGTCGTCGTGCTCGGCAACAGCTTCAACCAGATTGGCTCTCCACTCTTCAACCTCGTCTTTCATATCGGCAGGTATCTCTACGAACTCGAATGTAGAACCAAGGGCTGCGTTATCGTGCCATACGATTGCGCGGTTGTGGATAAGGTCAACAACACCTTTGAATGTCTCCTCAACACCAATAGGAATAACCATTGGCACCGGGTTAGCACCAAGCACTTCGCGCACCTGACGTACCACTTCGTAGAAGTTGGCACCGCTGCGGTCCATCTTATTCACAAAACCGATACGTGGCACACCATATTTATTGGCCTGTCTCCATACGGTTTCACTCTGGGGCTCAACACCACCTACTGCACAGAAAAGTGCAACAGCACCATCGAGAATACGTAGTGAACGCTCTACCTCTACGGTAAAGTCAACGTGACCCGGGGTGTCGATGATATTGATTTTGTAATCTTGCTGGTTGTAAACCCAGTGGGTGGTAACGGCAGCCGAGGTGATAGTGATACCCCTCTCCTGCTCCTGTTCCATCCAGTCCATAGTCGCAGAACCATCGTGAGTCTCACCCAATTTGTGAGTGATACCGGTATAAAACAGAATACGCTCAGTGGTAGTTGTTTTACCGGCATCGATGTGCGCCATGATACCAATGTTACGGGTATATTTTAAAGCTTCCTTTCCCATCTCTATCTTCTGTAGTTAAAGTTAAAATCTGAAGTGAGCAAATGCACGGTTGGCTTCTGCCATCTTATGCATATCCTCTTTTTTCTTGAAGGCAGCACCTTCCTGATTATATGCAGCAACAATTTCGGCAGCAAGTTTCTCTGCCATTGATTTACCTGATCTCTTACGTGAGTAAAGGATCATGTTTTTCATACTGATGGAGGCTTTACGGGATCCGCGAATCTCGGTAGGAACCTGGAAGGTAGCACCACCCACACGGCGGCTTTTCACCTCTACGGCAGGAGTAATGTCCTCAAGAGCTTTCTTGAAAAACTCCATCACTGTTTTACCCTCTTTTTCGGCTTTCTCAGCTACGCGGTCTAACGCATCGTAGATGATACCGTATGCTACGGCTTTTTTACCGTCAACCATCAGGTTGTTAACAAATTGAGTTACCATTACCTCTCCAAACTTGGGGTCGGGCAACAAAATTCTCTTTTTTGGTTTAGCTTTTCTCATTGCTTTCTTTGTTTATCAGTTTTATTCTTATCAGCTGTCCACTTTGTCTTCAACAATACCTTTGCACCGTTTACTCAACTAAATTTACAACGATAAACAAAACTCATTACAAGTTAGTTAATTACTTCTTTTTACCTTTTGCCGGTGCACCTTTTGCTGCTACCTGTCCTGGTTTTGGACGCTTGGTTCCATACTTTGAACGACGCTGATGACGACCATCAACACCTGAAGCATCGAGTGCTCCACGTACCAGGTGATAACGTACACCCGGAAGGTCTTTAACACGACCGCCACGAACTAATACGATTGAGTGCTCTTGCAGGTTGTGTCCTTCTCCCGGAATGTAGGCATTCACCTCTTTTCCATTGGTCAAACGTACCCTTGCAACTTTTCTCATCGCAGAGTTTGGCTTCTTAGGTGTAGTGGTGTAAACACGCACACAAACACCTCGTCTTTGGGGACATGAATCAAGAGCAGGCGATTTACTCTTATCAACCAGCTTGTTACGTCCTTTTCTTACTAACTGTTGAATTGTTGGCATAATTTAACTTAAACTATAGATTTTAACTATTACATTTTCTGTTTCAGGGCTGCAAAGTTAGCATATAACAGGCAAAAAACCTACTGATATTCAACATTTTTAGCCACTCCACAGAAAAAGCGGTGCAAAATTAAGCATTTTCTTCCGATTAAACACCACATACCAACTATTTTTTTGCTGAAAACCATCTATTTTACCTTTTAAAAACAATAATTCACAGTAAAATCTACTCAATATAACGTCGATGGGTGTAATAGCAATTTGAACATTATTTTGTTTTGTCATATATTTGCCCATTATTTTTTAAACTAAAGAAGAAAAGTAATGAAAGCATACGTATTTCCCGGACAGGGTGCCCAGTTTGTAGGAATGGGCAAAGACCTCTACGAAAACTCGGCTCAGGCAAAGAAGCTTTTTGAAAAAGCCAATGAAATCCTGGGTTTTAGAATCACCGACCTGATGTTTGAAGGAACCGACGAGGACTTGAAACAGACTAAGGTAACACAGCCTGCCATCTTCCTTCACTCAGTGATACTAACCAAAGTGATGGGCGACAAATTTAAGCCAGAGATGGTAGCCGGACACTCATTAGGCGAATTCTCTGCACTGGTATCGGCTGGTGCAATGAGTTTCGAAGACGGACTCAAATTGGTTTCACAACGTGCAATAGCAATGCAGAAAGCATGCGAACTGGAGCCTTCAACCATGGCTGCCATTGTTGGCCTCGACGATGCTACTGTGGAACAGGTTTGCCAATCGATAGACGAAGTGGTGGTAGCTGCCAACTATAACTGTCCGGGGCAGTTGGTTATCTCCGGCTCAGTGGCAGGTGTGGATAAAGCATGTGCCCAACTGACCGAGAAAGGTGCCAAAAGAGCACTTAAACTGGCTGTTGGCGGTGCATTCCACTCACCACTGATGGAGCCTGCCCGTGCCGAACTGGCAAAAGCCATTGAAGAGACAAAAATAGTAAATCCTGTATGTCCGGTGTATCAAAACGTTACAGCTACAGCCGTAACCGATGCTGCCGAAATAAAACGCAATCTGGTGGCACAGCTCACAGCTCCGGTAAGATGGACACAGACCGCCGAAAATATGATTAAAGATGGTGCAACACTATTCACCGAGGTAGGCCCGGGGGCGGTGTTGCAGGGACTGATAAAAAAGGTTGACAAAACAGCCCAAACAGCAGGCATCAGCAAATTAGAGAATATAGCATAACAAAAAGAGGGTGTCCAAAAAGTAATTTATCCACAGTTACACTGATTTCCAAGAATCTGTGGACTTTTTGGACATCCTCTTTTTTAATCATTTGCAGCTTCAACATCGCGCGGCCTTAGAATAACGGCTTGCTGACTCTTGCCATCCATCAGCACCTCGCAAGGGGTGGCAAAGCGTATATGGGTGAAGTATTTGGTACGGCATACAACTTCACTCTTTTGCAGAAACTCATAATCGATCCACTCCTGCTCCGACTTGTGAAACACCGAAAAATAACCCACATTCATTGATGTCACATTATGAAAGAAGTGGGAGCCCAAAGAGGCATCGAGCGGAAAGCCCTCCAACCCCATCTCCACGATAACCCGTGCCTTTGATATCTGCGACCAATAGACCGGAATGCCGGTAAAACGGTCGTGGGTTCCCCAGCGTCCGGGACCAATAAGGATATATTCGCGTTGCTGGGCTTCGAGGTTACGGTTAATCTGCTCTATCTCCAATGCCATATCGGGGGTTTTAGTGCGGTCGAACTCGCCAATATTCATAAACACCACATCCTGAATATGTTTCAACCAGCCGTTGCCCATTCCTTTGTATGATTTCAGCCAGATGTCGTTGGCATCAATCGATTGAATATCGATATCGGCATGACGCTCCATACGTATAAGCGGCTTTATCTGAAGAAGATACAACACAGGATTACCTTTGACGTTGCCCTCAAGATCAACCGCAAACTCAATCTCAACCGGCGACCCCATGGCATCCTTGAACAACTTGAGCAGCAGCTCAATGCTTTGGGCTAAAGGAATTGAGTCGTATTTCAGAATATTGGAAAAATTAACCACGCGCGGACCTTTACGCTGGAAATCATGAACCATCATATCGTATTCATAATCATATACCGAAGCG
>JBDHYT010000228.1:0-5245 GCA_039811485.1 Marinilabiliaceae bacterium
TTTGATTGATATTAAAAAAACGCTATATTGTTAATTGAAAACCAGAATAGCTTTGCTTTATGGAAAATCTGTTTTTGAAATATATGCAGGAACGGTCGGGGAGAGCTAAAGGCTCGGTTACTGCTCCTATTTACCACTCGCCGGGGCCGGTAATTACCATCTCCCGGCAGTACGGCTCACGGGGTACTGAGATTGCCGAGAAACTCACCCAGGTAATCAACGATCGCAATAAGCGTATAGGTCATGGCAAGGAGTGGAGGTTTATAAGTAAGGAGATTTTAGAACATGCTGCAAGAGAGCTTAATATGACAGCCGAACTTACCCGGCAGCTTTCCGAATCGTCGCACAACGATATTTTCAACAACTTGACGATGTTTATGTCCGATGATTTTTACACCACCAACACCAAGGTTAAAAATACAATAGCAAAAGTTATTTATGCTTTTGCTGCCCAGGGACATGCGGTTATTGTGGGACGTGCCGCCGAAGCAATAGTGCGCGACATATATAAATCGTTGAAGATAAAAATTGCCGCTCCGCTCGATTATCGTATTCATCAGGTTATCGAACGTGAACATCTGTCGCCGGGAGATGCAAAAAAACGGTGTATCGAAGAGGATAAAAAAAGGGAGCAATTCCGCCGTTACTTCGAAGGCAATAAAGATGATACCGATTATTACGATGTTACCTTCAATAGTAGCATGCTCAGCGATAATGAGATTATTGAAATGATTGTAATCGTGGCCGAGACACGTGGTTATATCTGATTGAATACTTGATGGATACGCAAGAGAAAGCAACTGTGCTGGTGACGGGTGCAAATGGTTATGTGGCTTCATGGATTGTTAAAATGTTGCTCGACAATGGGCACATCGTTCATGCAGCCGTGCGTAATCCCGATGACGATAATAAAGTAGGGCATCTTAAGAGTCTGGCTACCAATGGTAGCGGACAGTTGAAGCTCTTTAAGGGCGATTTGCTTGTCGAAAATTCGTATGCAGAGGCAATGGAGGGGTGTTCGATAGTTTTTCATACTGCCTCGCCATTTGTACTAAATGTCAAGGATGCCCGGCACGACCTGATTGATCCTGCACTCAACGGCACGCGCAATGTGCTTTCGTCGGTCGATAAAACTCCATCGGTAAAGCGGGTGGTGCTTACAAGCAGCATCGCGGCCGTATTTGGCGATGCTGCCGATTTGCCCGGCTATCCCGGTGGACGTGCCGATGAGAATATGTGGAACTTCTCATCGTCACTTAGTCATCAGCCCTATTCATATTCAAAAACGGTTGCCGAACGTGAGGCGTGGGAAATTGCAGGCCGGCAAAAACGGTGGCAGTTGGTAACCATCAATCCGGCACTTGTGGTGGGATCTGCACTAAACAGTGCAGTTACCTCAGAGAGTTTTAATATAGTAAGGCAGCTTGGAGATGGTACTTTTGCAACCGGAGTTCCCGATTTTGATTTTGCCTTTGTTGATGTGCGTGATGTTGCTGAGGCTCACCTGAAAGCAGCATTCTTGGCTGATGCCAATGGACGTTTTATTGTATCGGCACAGAATGCCACACTGCTCGAAATAGCCAAAATATTAAAAGCTAAATACGGGGAGGATTATAAATTCCCTGTTCGTACTCTCCCAAAGTGGCTTGTGTGGCTTGCCGGCCCTATGGTAGGTGTGCCACGCCGCATGATAAGCCGTAATGTGGGCTATGCGGTGAAATTGGATAACTCGAAAAGCAAAAATATTCTTGGTATCGAATATCGGAATATTCAGGAATCGGTTGTTGGGATGTTTTTGCAAGCTGTAGAAAACAGAAAATAGGAGAGGGCTATTCAACCCGGCTCTTGATTTTTCCGTCGGCAAAATGCGTCGTAATTACATTTCCTTTAGTGAGTTGGTTGCTTTGTGTCACTCTTTGCCCATCCATCGAAGTTATGGTATATCCTTTTTTCAACAACTCAAAAGGATTGAGCAGTGAAGCCGTTTTTTCGAGCATCTCAATCTTGTGCCTGTGACTTTTGAAGTATTGCCTGTTTGCCGAAAACAGCCTCTCTTTTAAATTGCGCAACTCCTGTTTTTTTTCACCTATATGCCTGATGGATACGTAGTTGGTTTTGTTTGTCAGAGTTACTATTGTCTGCTTCTGTCGTGAAAGAAGTGCCCTTGAGCTGCCTTTGATTCTCAACATGGCGGCATCTAAGTAGTTGTTGTGTATTGCTATGTTGCGCGTTACGGCCGAATTGAGGATGTGTGGCAATGTATCTAAATGGTGCCGGTGACTGCCGATGAATGAGACTGCCTCGCTAATGGTTTGTTCCTGAAGTTGTTGCAGATATTTGTAGTAGTTGTCTATTCTGGTTAGCAGAAACGCAGCCACAGCCGTAGGTGTTTTAAGGCGGGTGTGTGCCACCATATCAACCACCGACTCGTCGCGTTCATGACCAATTCCGGTAAGCACGGGAATCGGAAACTGGGCCACGTTGGCTGCAAGTTCGTAGCTGTCGAAACAGATCAGGTCGGTTGTTGAACCTCCGCCGCGTATTATTGCCACGGCATCGAAGAAGCCGTCGTATTCGAAAATCTGCTCCAGGGCTGTAATTATCGATTGTTCTGCCTCGTTGCCCTGCATTATTGCCGGAAACAGTTTTGTATAGAATTTATAGTTTGGTGTGTGACTCTCCAGCTGTTTTACAAAATCCTCGTAACCTGCGGCCGATGGCGATGATATGATTGCTATGCGTTGGGGTACAGTATTTAACAATAACTCTTTGTTCATGTCGGCAATGCCTTGTTCCTGAAGCATGTTTATTATCTCCCTTCGTCGCCTGGCCATATCACCAAGGGTGTATGTGGGGTCTATATCGGTGATATTCAGGCTTATGCCGAATACCTCGTGAAACTCTACACTTGCACGTACCATCACTTTCAGCCCGCGGGTGAGGGTTTGTCCGGTGGTATTTTCGAAGTATGGCTTAAGCATCCGGTATGTAAATGCCCAAATTGTTGCTCTTGCCTTGGCTATTATCTGGTCGCTATCTTCCGATTTCTCAATTAGTTCTAAGTAGCAGTGTCCACTTCGGTTGGAGTTGAGGTCGCTAATTTCGGCCACAATCCATACCGGTTGGCCAAAGACAGAGGCAATATGTTGCTTTACCGACTGATTTAGTTGAAACAGTGATATATGCTGTGGTGTATGACTCATTGTCGTATTATTTTTCGGCTTAATGCAAAGTTATCGCATTCGACCTTTAAAATATATACTCCCGGCAAAAAAGGCGGTACCCTGAATGAGAATTTACATGATGCACTTTTTTCAATGGCCCAGATTGTTTTTCCACCCATAGATAGGATGCTTAATTTTAAAACTCCTGAATATTCCTTTATTGATACTGTTATCCTATCGGTAAACGGGTTTGGGTATATTTCGGCCTGCACTTTGTCGATATCGGTAACTGAGGTTGGTATCTGCATCGACTCTTTGAAGTTGGGAATCCCGTATCCGTAAAGCAAATCGGGTGTAGCCCACCGGTTGGCCGAACGTATTATGGCATCTTTTATTTCGGCAGCTGTTTTGTTCGGACTTGATTGCCAGAGACATGCTGTAAGTCCTGCAATTACAGGGCTCGAATATGAGGTGCCGTTGGCTGTAGAATAGCTATTGCCTGTCGATATTATCCGTGTGGCTACTCCCTGAGCCATCACATCGGGTTTTATTGTTCCTGAATGTTCATAGCCTTGCGATGAGAATGGTGCTCTGACGGCATCGGCACCTACAGCTCCAACGGTTATTACTCCTGGTGCGTCGGCCGGAGTTATTATATATCGCCAGGGCTTTTGACCTTCGTTGCCTGCACTGTTGACTACTATCATGCCTTTCTCCGTTGCCGTTTGTGCCGCCTGCGATATGCGTGTGGAGCCATTGAGCATTGCCGGAGTGTAATTCATTGTCGCATTGTCGAAGTTGAAATACCCTACCGACGATTGAATAATGTCAACGCCTAAGCTGTCGGCAAGCTCTGCTGCACATACCCAGTAGTCGGCCTCTATGGGATATTCGCTGGCCAGATCTTCGGTTCTGAACAGATAGTACGATGCATCGGGTGCCGAGCCTGTAAGCCATTCGTCGGTTTGTGCCGCCATCACCGAGAATACCTGCATTCCGTGTAGCGATGTCTCAAAAAACGGGGTGCCGTCGCCAACAAAATCTTTTGTGCCAAGAATCCTGTTCTGGGCAAACACATGGCTTAATGCATTGGTATTGTTGGCATCATAGAACCCGGCATCAATAATGGCAATTTGCATTCCGGCTCCCGTGTAGCCCTGCTGGTGCAGATACGAACCGTTGAGCATGCACAGCTGAGTTGTGAATACAGTGGATTTCAGATGGTTATCAATATCCGCAGTTTTTGTTATTGTCGATTTGTGGCGTCCTGCATCCTTTGTTTTTTCAACTGAAGCCACAAAAGGAAGGTTTTTGACTGCCTCTACCGCCTCTGTGTTATTGCTCGATATTATTACTCCATTCATCCACCGGCTTGTGTGCCTTATCTTTACACCGCACTCCTCAATGCGGCTTACATAGTCGGCATTAACCGGGATGTCGGCATTGTCATACCCTATATTCTGTTTCAACCGCCGCTCGATGGCACGTTGGCTGAGGAACTCATGTGGCCGGCTTAGCGAGAAGGGCGAGTTGTTCTTGTCGGTTAGCTTTACAAAATATCCGGCTTGTTGGGCCTGCAAATCAATGTGTGCCGACAAAAAAATGACCGTCATCAGCCAGAATATTTGCCCGACTGATTGTGCTGTTGCTGTTATATGGTTGATATTTAATTTCATGTGCGATTTAAGGTTGGTTGGGTTTGGTTAAAAATAGTATTTATATTGGAAAAAACATTGTCATAGGCCGTTATTTTTGCAAAAACAAAAGAGGAGTGACCAATTTATTTTTGGCCACTCCTCTCACTGTTTTTATTCTTTTATAGTCAGAAATTGAGGATAATCCTACCCATAAAATTGATTCCTGCCTGCGGATAGTAGTATGCCCAGCTCTCCTGCAGTGGTGTAGCAGTACCATTGTCGATAAACGACACACCGCCATAAGCGTTGTTCATATACTTTTGATTGAATATATTATTGACAGATAGTTGTATATCAATCGATTTCATTTTGGATGGATAGATGTTGTAGTCCAGCTTAAGGTCGTTAATAAAATAGGCATCTAAGCTCCGTTGGTTATTGCCG
>JBDHYT010000229.1:0-5231 GCA_039811485.1 Marinilabiliaceae bacterium
GCCAGGCCTTTGATGTGAGGTTGATGTCGTTGAGCATCTTCTTCACCACGTCGGGATAGTGGTCTGGTTCGGGCATATTTTCGGTATCCACATTGTGGTCGGCAGGTTTTAGTTCTGAAAATTCAAGCTGATAATAGGGTGCCTCACCGCCAAGACCCAGAAAGTTGACCGGCATTACTGCAATGGCAGAGCCGTTGTGGGTGCAGGTGAGTTCTGTCGAATCATTTGCCTCACCTACAACAGAGATGTTGATATCCAGCTGTTTTGCCAAACTTTTTACTTTTATCTCGTCTTCGGAGTTTATGCTAATCAGTAGTCTGCCCCAGGTTTGACTCAGCAACTTTTGGCGTGCCGTCAATTTATCGCCTCTCACGGGTATCGAGTCGAGATTGAGTATGGCACCATGTCCACCTCTTGCTGCCATTTCGGCCAGTGCTCCTGCAATACCTTGTGCCCCAACTGATTGTATGCCGCACTCGATGTTGTTCTGAATTATTAGCTGTATGAATTGAAGCAGGGTGTCTTCGGCGGTGATTTTCTCCATCTCGTTGAAGGAGGCCTCCTGGGTTTGGTCGGTGCCGAAGCTGTCGGGCGAAAAGGCATCAGTTTCTACTCCATCGTTGCCTGTTAGCGTTCCTGCAAGTATTATTGTGCTTCCGGGGTAGAGTGTTTTGCCCGATGTTAGTTCTTCGTGTCGTACAATGCCCACCGCCATATTGTTCACTATTGGATTGGAGTTGTAGGTTGTATCGAAACACACCTCACCACCAATTACCGGTACGTTGAACTCCTTACCAAACTGAGCCACTCCCTTTATCACCTCCTCAAACAGCCACTTGGCTGTGTCGCGGGTGCTTGAACCAAATCGGAGCGAGTCGAGAAAAGCTACCGGTGTGGCTCCCATCGAGATTATGTCGCGTGTTACAACCCTCATGCCTGTCAGAGCACCTAAGCGCGGCTGTATTGCACATGGATGGTTGTGCGATTCGACTTTGAACACGCACGCCAACCCGTTGCCAATATCCACTGCACCAGCATTTTCCACTCCGGCCGGTATCAGAATATTCTCGCCTGTGCGTGGCAGTGTCTTGAGCCAGTAGAGCGAGTTTTTATAACTTGCATGTTCCGACCATAATAGGGCAAATATCTCTAATTCAAGGTCGTTTGGCTCTCTCATCAGAATGGTTTTTATCTGTTCCAACTCATTGGATGTCAGATCGAAACTGTTCTTTGGACTGGCTGATGTATTGTCAGATTTCATAAGCTGGTGTTTTATGGCGGAATATGGTTATCATTAATTTATTTTGAAATTGATTGTGCAATTTTTACTTATTTTGTTTTACAGATAGTAAATTTGCTAATGTTGAAATTAGTTAATTTTAGTAATAAATCAAAAAATATTCATAATAATTTGTTTATGGGAAAAATTGCAATAGTAACAGGTGCCACTTCAGGAATTGGCAGAGCCACAGCTCTTATGCTTGCCCGCAACGGATACGACCTGATAATTACCGGGAGACGCATCGAACGGCTTAACGAATTGACAAAGGAGCTTGAAGCCTACGGAGTTAAGGTTTTTTGTATGAATTTCGATATCAGAAAAAATGATGATACTGATATGGCTTTCGCGCAATTGCCCGAAATGTGGCACGACATCGATTTGTTGGTTAATAATGCCGGCCTTGCTGCCGGAGCGGCGGGTATAGAGGATGGCAAGTGGCATCATTGGGAGCAGATGATCGACACTAATATCAAGGGGCTTCTATATTTTTCGAGAAAAGTAATCCCTTTTATGGTAGCGCGTAAAAAGGGGCATATTATTAATCTCTCAAGTGTTGCAGCATCGCAGGTTTATGCAGGAGGCAATGTCTATTGTGCTACCAAACATGCGGTTGACGCCATCACCAAAGGTATGAGGGTGGATCTGTTGAAATACGGCATCAAAGTTTCGTCGGTCTCTCCCGGAATGGTTGAAACCGAGTTTTCTATTGTCCGCTATGATGGCGATAAGGAGAAAGCCGATAAGGTATATGATGGCGTTGTGCCTCTCTCTGCCGATGATGTGGCTTCTACCATCGAATTTATTGTCACCCGGCCGCCACATGTGAATATTAACGATATCCTTCTTATGCCTACCCAACAGGCAATGGCCTACTATGTCGATCGGCATAATTGATTTTGATTATCAATAGTTTCGCCGGCATTATCCTCTTATGTTGATAATGCCGGTTTTTACTTTTTGATAGATGTAGTACATCTTTACATGAATTAGATTTGTTAATATTTGTTTTTAAAATATAAAGAATTAAATTTGTATTCATGTAGCATGTAGTACAACATTCGTCTATGAAAAATCTTTTCCTTCTGTTTTTGATTTTTGCACCACTGACTATTTCGTGTAATCATAGCAACGTCAAAAGGATCATTGTTGATATCGATTCCATTGGTAAGTGTTTCGTTCCTGATGTCCGCGAGGGGATTGGCAATGTGAGTGTTGCTGTCGATGGAGGTGTGGTTGTTGTAAGTGGTGAAGTTGATCAGGAGGCGCATAAATCAGCTGTTATTGCCTGTCTTTCAGCTTATGGCTATGGTTTTGTCGATAGTATAAATGTGTTGCCCGATACTTCAACCTTATGGAATGGGTTGATAAACAATAGTTTTGCCAACCTGCGAAGTCAGCCGCGTCACTCATCCGAATTAGTTTCACAAGCCACCATGGGCACTCCTGTTGTTATTCTGAAGAAAAAGGGTGGATGGATGCTTGTTAAAACTCCTGATAGTTATATTGCGTGGGTTACATCTTCATCGGTGTCGCTGCTTGATAGTCAGTCTATTGTGCAGTGGCGTAACTCTCGTCGTTTAATTGTTGTCTCGCGTATGGCTCTTGTGCATGATGTTGACAACCGGAGCGTGGTTGCTGATGTTGTTCAGGGCAATATTCTTTGTGTTAGCGGCGAAAAAGATAATCTCTTCTTTGTGGTATTGCCCGACGGCAGGCACGGTGTTGTTGCAAAGGATGATGCGGTGCTGTTTGACAGATGGCTACAGGAGTGTAAAGCCGACGGCCTGTCGCTTATGGCAATGGCTCGTCAGTTCACCGGACTTCCCTACCTCTGGGGTGGTACTACTCCATACGGTTTTGATTGTAGTGGTTTTGTTAAGCATCTCTATTTTATGTGCGGTGTGGTTCTTTCCCGCGATGCATCGCAGCAAATCCGGTATGGTGTTGCGATAGATAAATCGAAAACTGATTCTTTTGAACCAGGCGATCTTTTGTTCTTTGGCGATGATGGCCGGGGTACGGTTACACATGTGGGTATGTCGTTGGGTGGTAGCGAGTTTATCCATCAGTCGGGCATGGTGAAGATTAATAGTTTCGATGTTGAAAGTCCGCTCTTTAGCCGGTATTATGTCGATAACTTAGTGGGAGTAAGGCGCATAGTTGGTGTATCATCGCAAAAAGGCATCATGGCTGTTGCTAACCATGAGTGGTATGTGGGAACAAACAGTAAATAAGGTAGATATGGCAACCCGTCGTCAGTTTTTTAAGTCTGGAGCTGCTGCAGCCGGTGGTGTGATGCTGGCAGGATTGAGTTCTGCATCAGCAATAGGAAAAATGGATATATCAAAACATGGTCCTATGGTTCTTCGTTTCAGACCTTATGAACTTAAGCTGCGGCATCAGTTTTCGGTGTCGGGCAACAGTCGTGTTTCAACCCCGGTGGTGCTCACCGAAATAGAGTATGACGGAGTAATAGGATACGGAGAGGCTTCAATGCCTCCCTATCTTGGCGAGACGCAGGAATCAGTGCTTGAGTTTTTGGCTAAACTTGATCTGGAGCTGTTTCCAAATCCTTTTTTGCGCGAAGATATTCTCACTTATGTCGATTCGGTTGCTATGGGCAACTATGCAGCCAAGGCAGCAGTGGATATTGCTCTTCACGACTTGGTTGGCAAGCTGCTGCACACTCCATGTTTCAAACTGTTCGGTGTGAATCCGGCCAAAACTCCCCTTACCAGTTTCACAATAGGAATCGACAGTGCCGAAATGATACGGACAAAAGTTGCCGAAGCATCACCATATAAGGTGCTTAAAGTAAAACTTGGGAGTAGTAACGATAAAGCGATAATCGATACTATACGGTCGGTGACCGATAAACCGCTTTATGTTGATGTAAATCAGGGATGGACTGATAAAAACAGAGCACTTGATATGATACACTGGCTGGCCGAAAGCGGAGTGGTTGTGGTGGAGCAGCCCATGTCGAAATACGACAATGACTCGCACGCCTGGCTTACCGGGCAAAGTCCGCTACCCATTATTGCCGATGAGGCAGTTCAGACGGTTAAAGATGTTATACCGCTTAAAGGTATCTATTCGGGTATCAATATAAAGTTAATGAAGTGTGGCGGTTTGCATAATGCCCTTCAGATGATTCACGTTGCTCGCTTACTTGGCATGAAGGTGATGATAGGATGTATGACAGAGACCTCATGCGCCGTTTCGGCAGCCGCCCAACTTTCGCCATTGGCCGATTATGCCGACCTTGATGGTAATCTGCTTATCACCAACGATTTGTATGATGGTGTTAAGGTTGTGGATGGACGTATTACCCTTTCCTCGCACAATGGTGTTGGAGTTGTGAGGGTGTAGGAGTAACGTTATATGTTTTATGGAGTTTTTCAGCAATGATTTATTATAGTTCTAACCTCAATACAATTATTTATGATTCGAAAAATCATGTTTTTATGTTTCCTAATAATTTTGAGTGTCGGTTTCACTTATGGACAGACTCAGATTAAGGGAAGTGTCAAAGATTCCAAGGGTGAGTCTTTGATTGGTGTATCAATTCAGATTAAAGGATCGTCGTTAGGTGTCACAACCGATTCAAACGGACAATTCGGGCTGACTGCTCCCTCGGGGTTTACCCATCTTATTATCTCTTATGTAGGAATGAAGTCACAGGAGGTCTCAATAGCTCCTGTCGTTAAAGTTGTTCTTTTAGAGGAAGATCAGTCATTAGAAGAGATGGTGGTTATTGGTTATGGTGCGGTGAAAAAATCCGATCTGACAGGTGCTGTTTCTACGGTAAAAGGTGAAGCAATTTCGCGTCAGTTGGTTAGTAACTCAGCCCAAGCCTTGCAAGGTTTAGCACCGGGAGTCAACGTTGTCGCAAACTCAGGAGCACCGGGTGGTACTGTTTCTGTACGGATTCGTGGAATTGCCACTG
>JBDHYT010000230.1:0-5226 GCA_039811485.1 Marinilabiliaceae bacterium
ATCCTGTGTCGTTCAATGGCAAGAGCCTCTTCACCATCGATTTTCCTGTCGATATGGCAGTTAATTATTTGTAGGAGGACGTGCCGGCATACGAGATTACTGTAAAATGGCTCGAAGGCAAGCCTGTGAAGAAGATAATTATCGTACCTAAAAAGATTGTAAATATTGTGTTCTGATGGTTGGGCAGGAGTTTTATAGTCGTTTTTTTTGAATTCTTCAAGAAGTTTAATTGAATGAAAACTAAAAGGATACTGATATTGGTACTGGGTGCGGCAGCCTTGCTTGTTGCCGTCCTTTACGTTGCCAACAGGCGTTTGCTGCGTCCGGGCATCACCGACTCTACGGTCGATACCCTTTCGCAGGCCATAATGCCGCCCATTGAGCTGCTTTACGATATTCCCCGCGACTCGTTTCTTATCGAGGAGAGTGAGGTTAAGCGCAATCAAAATCTCTCCGACATACTGTCGCGCGCAGGTGTCGATAACCAGACTATCTATCAGGTTGCTACAGTGTCCGATACGGTGTTTGATGTGCGCCGTTTCAAGGTAGGACGTCCTTACACGTTGTTTTATACCCCCGACACGCTTCATAAGCTTAAATATTTTGTCTATTCTATCGATAATACCGACTATGTTGTGTGGTCGCTTGGCGATTCGGTATCGGCAGTGCGGAAGTCGAAGCCGATAACAGTGGTTGACAGGGTGGCATCGGCAGCCATAACAAGCAGTTTGTGGAATGCCATCACAGGGCGTGGCTTGTCTCCATCGCTGGCTCTTGAACTCTCCGAAATTTTCGCATGGACAGTCGATTTCTTCGGCATTGAGAAAGGCGACCATTTCAAGGTACTCTATCAGGAGATGTTTGTTGATTCTACATCCATTGGGGTGGGTGAGGTGACGGCAGCACTCTTTCATCACCGTAACAAAAACTATTATGCGTTTCGTTTCAACGAAGGCGATGAGTGGAACTATTTTGATGAAGATGGTAACAATCTTCGCAAGGCTTTTCTGAAGGCACCACTGAAATTCTCGCGTATTTCGAGTCGTTTCTCATCGGGCCGTCTGCATCCGGTACTTAAAATCAGAAGACCCCACCACGGTGTCGATTATGCAGCTCCGGCAGGTACGCCTGTCTATTCCATTGGCGATGGCCGCGTGATTAGCAAGGGGTGGGATGCCAAGGGTGGTGGAAACTTCTTGAAGATTGTTCACAATAGCGTCTATTCCACTGTATATATGCACCTTCAGGGTTTTGCACCAGGCTTGTCACAAGGGAAACAGGTACGCCAGGGTGAGATAATAGGTTTTGTTGGTTCCACAGGTCTCGCCACCGGTCCGCATCTCGATTTCAGGGTGTTTAAAAACAACCATCCGATAGATCCGTTGAAGATGGAAGCACCTTCCGCCGAGCCGGTTAAAGAGGCTGACAGACCCCGTTATAAAGCGATGGCCGATAGTTTGAAATCGGAAATCGACAAGATAAAGATGTGAAAACGTGATTTAGCTGCGCTGAACTTCGTTTGTCGCTTTGCTACCAATAACGGAATAAGTATGATATTGGTAGTAAATAGTTTTACTCACAAGAGCCTTTGGGCAGGAAGCGTGGAGTGCGTATTCCGTGGGTTGAAACCCACGGTTATGCATGGTCTGGCTCTCCGAGCCGAAAGTGGAAGTGTGTAGGACGAACCACCCCAAAATGGCATGATTTAAGACCGATAGGGCTTGGTTTAATACCTATTTGGTTTTCCCCGCAGGGGATACATCATCAGTAACCGTATGCAAGCGAAGCGCAGCTTACGGATAAAGACAGCACTGCAAACCAAGCCCCGCATGGGGTGCGATTATGAATTAATTGACAATTGATCGTTCCCAATGACGGATTTACGTAGATCCTTAATTGCCAAACAATTCTATTTTCAGCTCTTTTAATAAAACTTACCCACTGTCATCAATACATCATGCCCAAATTTTTGGGTACAAAGTGCGAGATCAAAATTATTAAAGTACGTTTTTTATTATCACCTCTTCAATCACCCTTGGGAAGTGTAGTTGTTCAAGATGGTGAATCTTAGCGGCGAGGGTATCGGGAGTATCATTTTCTTCAACCACGCAGCGAGCCTGGAAAATGGTGTTGCCTTCGTCGTAATTTTCGTTCACATAGTGAATTGTTATTCCCGACTCTTTTTCCCGTGCATCAATAACTGCCTGATGAACGTGGTGTCCATACATGCCCTTCCCTCCAAATCGCGGCAGCAGTGCCGGATGGATATTGATGATGTGTGAAGGGTAGTTGTTAGTGAGCGATTCGGGTATCTTCCAGAGGAAACCGGCCAGTATTATCCAGTTGATATTGTGCGATTTCAGTAAATCGAGTACTTTGGAGTTTTCATAAAGGTCTTTCCGTCCAAAAATGTGGCATGGTACTTGTAGTTTATGAGCACGTTGTATAACAAAAGCATCCGGACTGTTGCAAAAAACAGCTGAAACGGATATTTTTGTATTGTTTTTGAAATGAGAGATGATGTTTTCAGCATTACTTCCCGAACCTGATGCGAATATTGCGATGTTTGTCATTTTGAGAGTTTTAAAGACTTTTTCTTGATAAAAAATCATTGCAAAATTATTAAATAATATCGGTAGGGAATAAAATTTTGGCTTAATATTTGAATTATTATCTCTAAATTCATTTCTTTGCACAGTTGTTTTTTAAACATTAATATAGTATTAACTTAAAATTAAACGCTATGTCAGACGTTGCATCAAGAGTAAAGGCAATTATCGTAGACAAACTAGGAGTTGACGAAAACGAAGTTACAAACGAAGCAAGCTTCACTAACGATTTAGGAGCCGACTCTCTTGACACTGTAGAATTGATTATGGAATTCGAAAAAGAATTTAACATTGCAATTCCCGATGATCAAGCTGAAAACATTGGCACTGTAGGTGATGCTGTTGCATACATCGAAGCAAACGCTAAGTAAGGAATAGGAAACGTTAGAAAAAGTTTATGGAGTTAAAAAGAGTTGTTGTTACTGGATTGGGAGCCATCACTCCCCTGGGCAAAACAGTTGAAGAGAGCTGGACAAACCTGGTGAACGGAGTTAGTGGTGCTGCACCCATCACTCGATTTGACGCCAGCAAATTTAAAACGACGTTTGCCTGTGAGGTAAAAGACTATAATCCTGCGGATTACTTCGACCGTAAAGAGGTGCGTAAGCTGGATCCTTTTTGCCAGTTTGCCATGATTGCGGCCGATGAAGCCATTATCGACGCCAAACTTGATCTTGAGTCAATCGACAAAGATGAGGTTGGCGTGGTATGGGGCGCAGGTATTGGCGGTCTTTTCACCTTCCTTGAAGAAGTATCGAGTTTTGCGAAGGGTGACGGAACCCCTCGCTTTAACCCTTTTTTCATCCCCAAGATGATAGCCGACATTGCTCCGGGACTCATCTCCATCAAATATGGTTTTGGAGGTCCTAACTACGGCACTGTATCGGCGTGCGCTTCTTCAACAAATGCTATCGCAGATGCGTTTAACCTCATTCGTTTGGGGAAAGCCAGCGTTATTATCAGCGGTGGGTCTGAAGCTGCAATCAACGAAGCAGGCTTAGGCGGCTTTAGTTCAATGCAGGCTATCTCTACCAGAAATGATGATCCTAAAACAGGCTCGCGTCCGTTCGACAAAGACCGTGATGGTTTTGTGATGGGCGAGGGTGGAGGAGCCCTCATTCTTGAAGAGTATGAGCATGCAGTGAAACGTGGTGCACATATCTACTGCGAAGTTGTTGGAACCGGCATGACTGCCGATGCACATCACCTTACAGCACCGCATCCCGAAGGACACGGAGCACAACGCGTGATGGAGAAAGCACTTAAAGAAGCAGGTCTGAAACCTGAAGATGTTGATTACATCAACGTGCACGGAACTTCTACACCTCTGGGTGATATTGCCGAAACAAAAGCCATTGTTAAAGTTTTTGGCGAACATGCATATAATCTTAATATCAGTTCAACAAAATCGATGACAGGCCACCTTCTGGGTGCCGCAGGTGCAGTAGAGGCAATAGCATGTATTAAGGCTATCGAAAACCAAATCGTACCTCCTACCATCAACCATTTTACCGATGATCCGGAGATTGACAATAAATTGAATCTAACATTCAATACAGCTCAAAAACGAAAGGTTAAAGTGGCTTTATCAAATACATTCGGATTCGGAGGACACAATGCTTCGGTTATATTTAAAGCATTGTAATCAGTTGTGATAAATTTTGTTTCCTACATAGTAAAACTTTTTTCCTCAAGGGGAAAAAAGTTTTATTCTTTTATCTATACCAAAACAGGTGTAGCTCCGCGCGACCTGAAGCTTTACTACCAGGCACTTACGCATAAGTCGTCTGTCCGTAAGCCTCATCGTAATTTGTCGGCCTATAACGAACGTCTCGAATTTCTTGGTGATGCACTCTTGAGCGCAATTGTAGCCGATGTGCTTTATCAGAAATACCTGGGATATGATGAGGGGTTTCTGACTCAAATGCGCTCGCGTATCGTTAGCCGTAGCCGACTGAACGAGGTAGCTCTCAAATTGGGTTTGCAAGAGTATGTTAATGCCAAAACTCAAAAGGATCTTTCTGAGACACACATACTTGGTGATTCGCTTGAAGCACTGATTGGTGCCATATATCTCGACCTGGGATTTAAGCAGTGCCATAATTTTGTGACAGGAAAGATTATTCAGTCCTTTATCGATCTAGAAGAGATATCGCAGAACGACAGTAACTATAAATCAAAATTAATCGAATGGGGACACAAGAATCACTATTCGATCGATTTTGTGACCACCAAAAAAGAGGCGGACGACGAAAATAGTAGTCTGTTTGTTGCTACTGCTCTGGTAGAGAGTCTTGAAATAGGCACAGGCGAAGGATCGACCAAAAAGGAGGCGCAGCAAAACGCAGCCCTTAATGCACTTGAATATATGGATAGTAATCCGGGTTTGTTTGATTCTACCAATAATAGAAGCGAGTTGAACTGATAATATTTTGAGGAATCCGGGAAGACGATTATCTTTGTTAATATGAGTAAAAAAATTATCCTTGGATTGACAATCGTAATGGCTGTGGCCTTACTTGGCTTGAGTTATATTTAGGGATGGTGGATTGTAGAGGCTACTAAGCTAAGTGCTTAACATTTGAACCAGCTTGTGAATCAAAGTCTCGCCGATGTA
>JBDHYT010000231.1:0-5223 GCA_039811485.1 Marinilabiliaceae bacterium
AAATATCAGTTGGCTGTTCTGTTGGTAATTATGATTCCAATAGCAATTACTGCACAAACCGTTAAAAAATCTCCCTCGGTATTGTTTATCGAAAATGTTGTGGATGCCCGCTCTTCTGCAATGGGCGGAATGTACGACCTTTCTGATTCATCTGTGTTTAATGTGTTTATTAACCCCTCTGCATTTCAGTTGGTAAATTCAAAAGCTGGTGTTGGCGTTTCGTTAACAGGCAATTACGATTTTTCACACAGTAACCTTTATTCATTCGGCTCATTTTTCAATATTGATGATAAAAATGGTATTGCGCTGGGGGTACGCTACTTTTCATATCCTGATATTCCATTGATGGACGTAAACGGTATTTCTGATGGTTCATTTTCACCCGGTGAGATAACTATTGATGTGGGATATGGACGAAAATTGACATCCAATCTGTCGGCTTCTGTTACTGCACGATATGTCCGCTCTGATATGGGGTCTTACTCTGGTGCAAAAGCAGCTATTGCGTTTGCAGCCGATTTTGGTGTAACCTACAAAACAGATGTTGGTTTAATGGATGGTGCTAATATTAAAGCGGCTATGGCACTCAATAATTTTGGTACAAAAATAAAATATGATGAAATTAGATACGACATGCCTGCCGCAGTTAAAGTTGGTTCATCACTATTCCTGCCATTTGCCGACGAGCATAAATTAACCCTGCTTGTAAATGCAGGTTATCGCGTTTTGCCTTCTTATTTCAACTCTTTTGAAGCCGGTGTTGGTTCCGAATATAATGTATTTAGGTATCTGTTTGTAAGATGTGGTTACCACTTTGGTGACAAAAGCAGGGGAACGGGGAACTATTCAACAATTGGAGCAGGAGTTGCTTATAGGCAATTCAAACTTGATATATCGTCTCTCAACGGAGTTGCAGAATCAAAATTACGCAATACTTTTCTGATAGGTTTAAGTGCCTTTTTCTAAGTTGTTGTTAATTTTTCTGTTAGTGATTAACACTTAAAACGCCAGGTCAGGATGATTGTTTTTTCAATCCATTCTGACCTGCTTTTTTAGTGATGTCTGTTGCGAATGTGGTGGTTGTATGGATTTTTATTATATGTTCGCATCGTTTTAATTGTTTGATCTGTAGTAGTTTGTTTTGATTTCTTTAGCGTTTTTATAACGCGTACCATTTCGGTGTTTTTAAACTTCTTCTTTCCAGCTATCAGCTAATGGCTAATAGCTAATGGCTATCAGCTAGCGGCCAATAGCTACCAGCTAAACTCTTCATCTTGGTCTTAAAATCCTCTTTACCCTCCTGAAATAACGTAAACTGGAGAGCATCAGCGCAATGCCGATACCCGAATATAACGATGCAAGAATATGACGGGGTATGGGTGAGTGCCTTAATGCAATACCTAAGCTTATCATAATGATTATCAGAATAATGCTTCGCCATGATAAAAATGCAAAAATGCACGGTTTATGAGTAAGAGCATCAATCCGGCGTAGGTTTTTATCGGCTACCTTAAGAAACCCGAAGTGATGAATAACCATTGCAAGCAAAAAACCTATAACGGCATAGAGCATGGCAGTATCTTCATTGTATTGGTTGAGCCAACCAATTGCATAGCGGTTTAAGAGTAAGCCTGCTATAAACCACATCAATCCGGAGAGCACAAGCAGTGTTGTTTTTGGAACTGCTGGTTTACAGATAATCAAGTTGCAATTTTTTATCATGTTCAATAGGCTGTTAGAGCATTGTTGTAAATATAACGAAATCTTGTAATGTTTTGGTATCGTGTTTAAAATTAATTGTCCTGTTTCTATTGACAAAACTATATTGCTGCATTAAATTGGTTTTTATAACCTCATTGTGAAATATATGCTTATCAGCAGGGGAGTATTGTGTTTTATTTTTTTGTGTGGTGTTGTACTTGTGCATGGACAAAAGAGATACACTCCATCCGATTCGGTTGCTATATATTCGTTACTCGACAGTGCTGACTATTCCGATTTTAGAGGAGCTTTGGATTCGGCAATGGTATTTGCCCAAAGAGTGGTAGAACAGAGCAAAAAAATAAAGTTCAAAAGGGGAGAAGCATTTGGACTTCTTAAAATAGCTGATTTGAAACTGAAAATGGATGGAACAGAAAATATAGATTCATATTTTAAAGAGGCTTAAGATATTGCATCGGGACTTCGTGATAACTTTTTGAGTGGACTTGTGCGCCTTCAGCAAGCACAGCAAAAAACAATTCTTAACCAGTACGATGAGTCTGAGGTATTAATTAAAGATGCAATAAGATATTTTGAATTGGATAACGACATAAACTATCAGGGATATGCATATAACGAGCTGGGATTCTTAGCCGACCGTAAGGGATTGTATGATGATGCCATGATGTATAACATGAAGGCCGTGAAACTGTTTGATGAGGCAGGGAACCTTAAAGAGAGTGCCAACAGTACCGGAAATTTAGCTATCGTCTATTATAGACTGGGGCAGACAGATAAAGCACTAACTATGTTTCACGAATCGGCCAAAGTACGAAACAGGATTGGTGATATAAAGGGACTTGCAGCCATATATGGCAATATTGCAACAGTTTATTTGTCGGTCAACCTCGATTCGGCTGAGAAATATTACTCATTACAGCTTCAAAATGCCACACTTAGTGGTGTTAAACTTAATATTGCACAGGCGTATGTAAACAAATCCATGCTTTTGGAACGGATGGGACTGTATGAATCAGCCCTTGAAAATGAAGAAAAAGCTGTCGGGCTCTATTCCGAAATAGGCGAAAATTCAAAGCTGGGTTTTAGATATGCTGCTTTGGCTTTATTATTTCAGCACATAGGAGATACTGCAAAGGCCGAAGATAGCTTCTCCAAAGCCCGGAAAATCGGAATTGAATGGAAGAATAAACCGGTAATGCAGAATTATTACCGTCAACAATCGATATATTACAAAAACAAGGGAGACTGGCGTAAAGCATATAACTCTATCGAGACGTACTATCTTTATCGTGACTCTCTGTCAAACGAAAAAACATCGGCAAGAATAGCCGAATTAGAGACTCAGTACGAGGTTGAGAAAAAAAATAGCAGGATAGAGGTGTTGGAAGCCAATGCCCGCATTCATGAGCTTGAAATGTATCATCAGCAGACAGAAGCGTATCGTAATATGCTTGAAATCAAAAACAAACAGCAAGCAATTGTTTTGCTGACCAAGGATAAGGAGCATAATAGCGAATTGTTGGAAAAGAAAGAGTTGGCTCTTGAAAATGCCAGGCAGCAGTTGTTGCTTGAGCATCAGAAACAGCAAATAACAGAACAGGATATTGAAAAAGAGAAACTTGTGCGACATATTATTGCCGGATTTTCATTTACTGCTCTGCTTACTATATTGTTTCTCTTTAGTCGTTTCAGGCTCAAACGTAAACTTGAAGAGAAAAACCGCATTTTAAAGATTCGCGACAATATCTCACGCGATTTGCACGATGAGGTTGGGAGTACTCTTTCAAGTATAAATCTTTTGAGCATCGTGTCGCGAAAAGCATTGCAGCAGGGAGGCGAAAAAGCCGATGAAATGCTCGAATTGATTGAAAATCAATCAAAAGCTATTCAGAATAGAATTAGTGATATAGTGTGGGCCATTCGACCTGAAAATGAGAGGATTGAAAATATGGAGATAAGGATGAGGGAGTTTATTGCTCAAACACTCGAAGCAGCCAACATAAAAACCCGGTTTAATTTCGATCGAAAGCTCGATAATGTTACGCTATCATACGAAGTACGCAAAAATATGATGCTCATATATAAGGAGGCAGTAAACAATATCATAAAACACTCCGGAGCTTCCCAGGCTGAAATTGAACTCTCGTGTGAAAACGGATTGATTGTGCTGTCGGTTTCGGATAATGGAGTGGGGGTAAAGAGTGTAGGTAATTCAAAAAGTGGTTTGGGATTAAAATCAATCGAACAACGGTCGAAAGAGATAGGTGGAATATGTAATGTAATAAGTTCGGAAGATGGAACTAAGGTAGTTCTAAAATGCCCTATCCCATGATTATGGGATTTCATTTTTACTCTTTTCTTGTTATTTTGTATCATATTTTCTGATAATGGCATACAAAATTCTGATATATGAGGATAACGATAGTCTGGCTGGCAGTATGAAAATGCTGTTTGAGTGGCAGACTGATTATGAACTTGTAGCAGTAATGCCCAATGCCGTTAATGTACTCGATGATCTTAAACAATTTTCACCCCATGTTATTCTGATGGATATTGAAATGCCTGGCATTAGTGGTGTCGAAGCTCTGCGAAAAATCAGGGAGGTAAACAGCGATGTGCCGGTAATAATGTTCACTGTTTTTGATGATGACAAAAATATTTTTGAGTCAATGCAAAGTGGTGCAAGTGGGTATATATTAAAGAAAAACATTGACCAACTATTGCCATCTGTTACCGATGTGCTGCGGGGCGGAGCTCCTATGACCAGTTCGGTGGCCCGAAAGGTTCTGGATATGTTTGCACGTCCTAAAGTTTATAAAATCCAGGAAGATGAATTGACCCATCGCGAAAACGAGATATTGCAATTATTAGTTAAAGGGTTTAGTTACAAGATGATAGCCGATGAATTAAGTGTTTCAATCGAGACAGTGAGAAGCCATATTAAAAGCATATACCGCAAACTTCAGGTAAACAGTGCAGCCGAAGCTGTGTATAAGACATTGAAAAGATAGCCTGTATAATTCACCCTTTCATGTTATTTACAAACCTTATGGTTCACCCGAACTTTATCATAGTAAAAATCGGATGCTATGAGAAAGTTATTTCTTTTAATTGGGTTTACATCCTTTATTATGCTGTCTCCCTGTATTATTGCCCAAAGCAAAGTCGTAAAAGGGGTTGAACGGGGCAATAGTGAGATAAACAAGATAAAGGAGGAGAGCGACGAGGTGGTACGTCAGGTGCAGAATGCTTCGGAGACGGTTAATGCGGTTAAAAATAACGTAAAAACCGTAGTTGCCATTTTTGAGCCGATAATAAGGTTCAAGCTAAAGAAAAGCGACTCATCTGGTGACTCTGAAAATACCAGTAATGGTAATTACGAATCTCAAAACGTAAATTATGATTCCGGTTCTTCCGATTATGTTACACAGTCGGATATCGATGGCGGAGTTGCAATTACAGCAGTAAGTAGTTCGTATAATGTTGACGGAACGGCAAATC
>JBDHYT010000232.1:0-5209 GCA_039811485.1 Marinilabiliaceae bacterium
CGAAGATTGCTCTTAATGAAATTTGTAAGTATATCGATGGCAATATGATTGTTACCACCCTGAGGCACAATAAGATCGGCAAATCTTTTGGTAGGTTCTATAAACTGGATGTGCATAGGCTTCACTGTTTCGTCGTAGCGTGTAAGCACCTTATCCACCGTACGACCGCGCTCAGCAATATCGCGCATTATCACCCTCATCAGTCTATCGTCGGCCTCGGCATCTACAAACACTTTGAGATCCATAAGATCACGCAATTCGGGGTTTGACAGAATCAATATACCCTCAACAATAATAACATCACGCGGTGCCACCGGTATCGACTCCTGCTGGCGGGTACAGGTGAGATATGAATACACAGGCTGATTAATAGCCCTATTCTCCTTTAACGCCCTAATATGGTCAACCAACAGCTCAAACTCAATTGAGTCGGGATGGTCGAAATTTATTTTCTGACGTTCTTCGGCAGGTATATGGCTGCTGTCGCGGTAGTAAGAGTCCTGCGGAATTACGGCAACTTCGCCCAATGGCAGCCTCTCGATAATTTTTTTTACAACAGTGGTTTTTCCCGACCCGGTGCCTCCTGCGATTCCGATTATGAGCATGGTTATATATTTTTGTTATTTTTGTATATCATATTTCGATGACAAAATAACAAAATTTGATTCAATGATAAAACACATAGTACTTTTTAAGATGAAATCCTTTGCAACAGAATCGGAACGCAAAGAGATACTCGCCGGACTAAAAAACGAACTGGAAGCATTAATGGACCGGGTACCAGGTCTGCTATCCATAGAGGCAGGCATCAACATCAACCCCGCCGAAGAGTACGACCTGGCTCTCACCACCACATTCAACAATATGGACGACCTGGCTGCTTATGCAATCCATCCCGACCATAAAGCTGTGGGCGCAAAAATCAGAGCTGTGCTCGACAAGCGCGGATGCGTTGATTATCAATACTAAGTATTGAATTACTTCCCGGATATTACCGTATCCATTATAAAAACACTCCCACCAATCTCACTTTCGATATCCAAAAGTTTGTAGAGATTGGTGGGAGTATTGATTTTTTTCCGCTCACCCCTGTTTCAAATGGTGTCGGAGTAATAGGCTAACGGGAACCTTCGAAGATTATACTGCGAGGCCATCACTTCGCCATAAGCACCGGCAGTGCGGATGGCAATAATGTCGCCACGGCTGGTTTTGGGCAGCAGTACTGCCTTGCCAAAGCAGTCGGACGACTCGCATACAGGCCCCACAACATCATATTTTTGAGGTTCAGTGGTTGATGTAAGATTCTCGATTTTATGATATGCCTGATATAGAGCCGGGCGGATAAGGTCGTTCATGCCGGCATCTACAATTGCAAAATCGGTGTTAACACCCTCTTTTACATAAAGAACCCTGGTGATAAGCGACCCACTCTGTGCCACCATTGCGCGTCCCAGCTCAAAGTGAAGCTCCTGTTCAGGCTGAAGGTCGAGGAAACTATTGAACAGTGCGAAATAAGCTGCGAAATCGGGCATTGGATTCTCATCAGGATTATGATAATCAACTCCAAGTCCGCCACCTACGTTCACCACTTGAGGAATCAACTGATGAGTGACAAACCACTTCTGAATCTCATTAACCCTCACACACAGCTCTTGAAAGGTGTGGAGATCGGTAATCTGCGAACCTATGTGGAAATGTATCCCGTGGAAACGGACATTGTCCAGGGACTTCATCACATCCACCACCTTTTCGAGATCCCACATATTAATGCCGAACTTATTCTCCTCGAGCCCCGTAGTGATATAATGGTGTGTATGGGCATTCACATTGGGGTTAATGCGTAGTGCCACATTGGCTGTCACCCCTTTGGCCAACGCCAGTTCGTTTATTATTTCGAGTTCGGGTATCGACTCCACGTTGAAACATGAGATATTGTTGTCGAGTCCCAGATTGATTTCCCAATCCGACTTACCAACACCGGCAAACACAATACTTTCGGGTGCAAAACCCCGCTCAAGGGCCTTTTGTACTTCGTAGCCGCTCACACAATCGGCACCAAAACCGGCACTGCATATCTCATCGAGGATGCGGTCGTTGGCATTTGCTTTGACGGCATAATGCACTTTGAAGTTGTATTTTGACGACTCCTCTGATATGGCATTCAGCGTAGTACGCAGAAGATCAACATCATAGAAGTAAAAAGGGGTGTTGATATTTTTAAAACTGTCGCTATTGAATAGTGTTTTCATCTTTTTGTCTTATCGTTCCCGGATGTAACAAGGTGATTGTCAGAATAGTTTGGCACTAAGTGCGCGCAGTGCTTCCACTTTGTCTTTTGCACTCACCAGAATTGATACATTATAATTGCTGCCTCCATAGGATATCATTCTGATTGGCACCTCTTTGAGAGCGTCAAATATACGGTTTGCATATCCTTTGTTGGTTGCCACCAAATCGCCAACCACACAGATGATTACCTGATCGTGGTCCACATGCACCGTACCGTACTTTTTCAGGTCGTCAACAATTTCGTCGAGATAGCGGTTATTGTCGATGGTGACCGACACGCCTACTTCGGAGGTGGTAATCATGTCGATGGAGGTCTTGTAGCTTTCAAAAATCTCGAACACCTTACGCATGAAACCGTATGCCAGCAACATCCGTCCCGATTTTATTTTGATGGCCGTTATACCGTCTTTGGCTGCCACTGCAGTAATCCTGTCGTGCTGAAGTTTCTCCGAAATAAGAGTTCCGTGAGCCTTGGGATCCATTGTATTGAGTAGGCGCACCGGGATATTATTGAGTCGTGCCGGCAAGACGCTGGTTGGGTGAAGTATTTTGGCACCAAAATAGGCCAACTCGGCAGCCTCATCGAACGACAGATCGGAAATTGCCTTTGTATTCTCAACAAAACGCGGGTCGTTATTGTGCATTCCGTCTATATCGGTCCATATCTGAATTTCTGTGGCAAGTATGGCAGCACCTATTATTGATGCACTATAATCGCTTCCTCCACGCTGAAGGTTATCGACTTCGCCAAATGCATTTCTACAGATATATCCCTGAGTGATATAGATTTTGGCATCAGCACTCTCGGCAAGAATAGCTTTCAGATTATCACGCACATACACCTGATCGGGCTCATTATTCTTGTCGATGCGCATATAATCGAGTGCAGGAAGCAGTACCGATTTGATGCCACGCTCGAGGAGATAAAAGTTGAACATTGCAGTGGAAAGCAACTCACCCTGGGCAAGGATAGCTTTTTCCTCGAAAACGGTAAATATGTCCTTGGTGAATGATTTAAGATACTCAAAATGATGACTTACCAACTCTTCACCTTTGGAACGATACTCAGCAGTAGAGTAAAGCTCCTCAATCTCTTTAAGGTAGGTACGTTCGAGCTTGTTAATTACCTCTGTGGCACCATCGTTGTTTTTTTTGTATAAGTAGTTGGCAATCTCAACCAACGCATTGGTGGTGCCGGCCATTGCCGACAATACCACAATTTTACGCTGACCATCGAGCACAAGATCGGCCACGCTTTTCATGCGGCTGGCTGTGGCTACCGAAGTTCCGCCAAATTTGAGTACCTTCATCATATTAAAACTATTATCAGAAAATTATCTATCCAATCACTTTACGCCGATTGAAATCTGCACAAAGATATATTGCGCAAAATTAAAACAATTAGCTGTAAAAATATCGAAACTTATTATTTTTTTATCCGTTTTCATTACATATTCACAAACCATATAGAAATTACACAAAAAAAGGCAGCTCTTGAGCCACCTTTTAAAATTTTCGGATGTTAAAACAGAGAACGGAATCACTTATTTTTAAGCAAATCGCGAATTTCGGTAAGCAGAACCTCCTCTTTTGATGGTTCGGCAGGAGCGGCTGGTTTCTCCTCCTCTTTTTTCTTAAGTGAGTTCATCACCTTTATCATCATAAAAATAGCAAATGCAACAATCAGAAAGTCGATGGTAGTTTGTATAAACTGGCCATAATTAATGGTAACGGCAGGTATTGCAGTGCCGGCAGCATCCACAGTTGCCTCTTTAATTTTTATGCTGAGGTCGGAAAAATCGACACCACCCACCAACACACCAATTGGAGGCATGATGACATCGGTAACAAGTGAGCTTACAATTTTTCCAAAAGCACCACCAATAATGATACCCACGGCCATATCGACCACATTGCCACGCATGGCAAACGACTTAAATTCGCTTAAAAGACTCATACATCAAAGATTTAGATTAAAAGGTTTAATATAATAAATAATCGCGAACAACACAACCATCTTCAATTATCATTTTGACGAATATAGCCAGCGAATAAGCGAAAAGACAATATAATAGAGGATAACCGGCGCCAGGCCACCCACATTCAACACCACAAATGCAACAATGGCCATTATCAGCAACACAAAGCGGTCTTCATTTCCTTTCCACCTGAAGTTTTTGAATTTTAGCGAAAACATTGGCACTTCGCTTACAAGCATCACACAGAAGAACATTACGAGGCCAATAACAAACGAAGGGCGCAGCCATGTGAAATATTCGGGATTATCGACAAGCATATAGCCAAGCGATGCTGTGAAAATACCTGTGGCAGTGGTGGTTAATCCAAGAAAACTCTCGGTTTGGCGGGTGTCGAGATTGAATTTTGCAAGCCGGAAGGCAGCAAAGGCGGCCAGGATAAATGGTGCAAGAACCCATACAAGCTGCATTGCAGTGAGATGCTGTACAGGCGTGAAAAAGCTGCCGGTGATATAATACTTTATGTATGTGGAATATATTGCTGATGGCGCGACCCCGAAAGTGACCAAATCGGCTAGTGAATCAAGCTCTTTGCCTATCTCACTGTAAGCCTTCAGCAGGCGTGCTGCAAAGCCGTCGGAAAAGTCGAAAAGGGCACCGGCAAGTATCAGCCAGGTTGCAACCTGAATCATGCCGTGAAGCGCAAAAAAAATTGCAAATGCACCACACAATAGGTTTCCCGATGTTAAAATATTAGGAATATGACGTTCTATTTTCATTATATAACTATTAAACTGTTGAGAGTTCGAAGGTAAGAAAAAACAATCACTTAGCTATCAATATTTTTTCGTTGTGAATTTTTTGAATTAAAAAATACTATTAATTTCACTAAATGCAAAACATAAATCTTAATCTTTTTTTGATCTAAGATTAAAGTAATCAAG
>JBDHYT010000233.1:0-5206 GCA_039811485.1 Marinilabiliaceae bacterium
AAATGCAGCACTTTAGCAGCAAAAACATTTGCTGCACTGTCTTTTTTCAGGGTCAGTTCAGTACCGATATATGCTCCCGACATAAAGATATTGATTCCTTTGGCTGTTGCATCACTAATCCTGGAAATAAATTCTGGCGTATAAATCTTAAAATCAACCACATCCTCTTTATTGAGGCGCGGAGTACTCTTTTGCTCACCAAGAATAACATCTATCATACTATACCTGGAGACATCAAAACTCGGTTTCTCTAAGGCCGACATACTCACAGAGGCAAACGACATACCGTTATTCATCAGTACCTTACCATGCACAAAGGCATAATCAAAAGTGTTGCCTGCAATCACCTTCCCTTCCATATCGGCATACGATGCACCCCAGCCTGGACTGTCATCATCAAGCCACTGATTATTGCGGTTAAAATCATACTGGTTACCCACGAAAGTAAAATCACTCATATAAGGCACTCCTTCATCCTCCCACCAGGCAACACCTGCAAAATCATCCTTATCGATAAACTGAGGAGCACACACCCTGGTGAAACCGTTTACCACAAGTGCCGGCCGGGTGCTGTCCGGTTTCATTCCTGCTGCCAGTATCTCTGACGGAAAACTCTCACCACCAACATTTAGGGCTGCTATCTTAAAACTATATATTTTATCAGGCACAATATCTATTACTGCAAAGTTGTCATACACGACCACACCATTATCAAAGCCACCATCATCAATTCTGGTGTAAACCCTGTATCGGTCAGGTTTTGCAGATGGTTCAAGCGGGTCATTTACAGGCATCCAGCTGAGTTTTACCCTGTTGCCGTCAAGCAGTTCAGCGGCAAAATCAGCAACCGGCAATGGCTGTATCACCGGTTCAAAACCCTTATCTGCAGCAAAATAGCGCACAATACCCTTGTAAACAGCACGGCTTACATCAAACCTGAACCTGGGATCGAGGCCATATTTCATATCGGCCAGGTTCTGATGCGAAAGCAACTCAAGCAGCATGGTAGGTACATCGGGGCGCCACGCCTCAGAGTATTGTTTATCCCACATGCCACGACGTATCCAGTCGGGATTGTGCAGAGCACGGATATAGTCAACAATCTGAGTCTGAATAATGTCGGCCAGATCGCGGCTTGCCATTTTTGAATTGCCGTTTTTAAACCTGCCACCATCGCGAACAGTGCTGAAGATTGACAAAGTACCAATAACCGAATCGTTGGGAGTGACTCCGGCATCGGTATGGAAGGCAAAAGCCATATCAACCGGAATTCCCAAACCCGGATTATCTCCACCGGGAGCCCTTCTCAACCAGTTAACCCAGTCGCCGCGGCTCATGTAATCGTCGTTATAGTCGTTTGAATTTTTATTGGGGTTATACACACTCTCAGGCACTCCTGCATACTGCATATAATAACGGGCTCCCTCAACAAAACGGGGCCGGCCGCTCACGAGCCATTCACCATCACCCTTACTATTTCCAACACTTTCGGCATTTACAACACCGCTATCGGTAGCCGACAGTTTTTTCGCAGTAATTACGGCAGGCTCCTTACGTGCCACATTCCCCGTGCCACCACCAAAACGAACCGCATCGGCTGCTATAAAACCTCCAGATCGTGTGCGGATTACAACCGAACCGACTTCAGGAGTCTTTCCTTTTTCAAAAAGAAAGCTGCTAAGATAAATCCATGTTCCGGCACCTTTTTTCTGATCAACCTCAAAGGAAGTAACACCACCAAGGTGATAAACATCGTATATTACCTTCTGATTATTCGCACTATACGGATAAGAGACATAAACACCATACTCACCACCTGCCTGAAAATCGGGCAGATAGGTAAATGCAGCTTTATCAGAAGCGGATGTTGCAAATAGTGCACTGCCTTTACTGAAGGGATTAACACCATTGTAGAGAACATCCTGAATCAGAAAGCCCTTTGGTTTTTCTGATGAAAGAGTTACATTACCTTTTATAAATTCCGAATCAAAATCTGACTTATCATTATCCACAACCACCTCATTGGTCTGGATATCACGCTCACGGGGAATAAAAACTGAAGCTCCTGAGTTTTCGAGCATCGGCACAAGATAGGGCAACACATAACTCATTGTATATAAATCTTCTACCCTACCAAACAAACGGGCACGCTGCCACTCCCACCGGTTAAGCGAAGGCTCGTAGTACCAGCCATGGCTGTGCCACAAGGCGATATTACGGCCACTTAGACCGTTGTTGAATTCCGGTTTGTCCAGCCTTTTCACAACAGGCTCCGACTTTCCTGTTTTTGACACTCTTGAAGCATCCTTTTTCAGGTTGCTCCGGTATATATTTGGCACCAGGGTTTCAATAGCTTTTTTATCAGTGTATATGGTTACCGAATATTTTCGATATTTATCACCAATGGAATCCTTCACTGCGCTGTAAAGATTTTCAACAAGTGGCTCTCGCACCGGAATATAACTTAATGGTGTTGTAAAATAGAGTGATATATTTTTCTTTTTCACCGATACCGAGTCCAAGGCTATCTTTCCCAGATGATTATATTCATCCAAAAGTGGATTAAAACCGGTCAACCTGCCGGCCACATCAGCCGATTCCTTATTTTTGTCATGTTTTTGTGCCACAGCAGTTGAAGCACATATCATACAAACAATCAACAACAATACTGAGAATATCTTACCACTGAATTCCTTCATATATTTGAATAAATTTTAGACTAAAACAACTATTCATTGGAAAATTGAAGACTTTACTTCAATCCACACTTACAATAAATAGTTATCAATTGTAAAATCTTTTGTCAAAATTAAAAATAAATTAACAAACACCAAAATATTTGTCATACATCTTATATCACACTATAAAAATTTTGTATATTTGCAAAAGCATAAGCAATGACTTAATGAATAAAAATAGCTTAAATAGTTAACTTATCCAGTAGTTTTTAAAAATTGAAGTATGATTTTAATTGCAGACAGTGGTTCTACAAAGACCCAATGGGCGTTGGTTGACGAAAAAGGCAAGGTTGAAATTTTTCATACCTCAGGCATCAATCCTTTTTTTCAAACATCGGAAGATATTGAGAAGATGTATAAAAAAGAGCGATTAAACGCTGATATTCTAAAAGTTAAATCATTATATTTCTATGGAGCAGGTTGTGCATCGGAAGAGAAGAACAACACAGTTAAAGAAGGCTTAGCCAATGTGATACATGCCGAAAACTACATCATTGGAAGTGATCTTCTGGCTGCGGCACACTCATTATGCGGCAACAAACCGGGTGTAGCCTGCATTTTAGGAACAGGTTCAAACTCATGCAATTACAATGGCAGTGAGATAGTGCAAAACGTTTCACCACTTGGCTATATACTTGGTGATGAGGGTAGTGGCGCAGTACTGGGACGAATGTTAATATCCGACATACTTAAAAATCAGCTATCGAAAGAGGTTACCGACCTGTTCTATGAAAAATATAAAACATCAAGATTAGAAGTTCAGGATAGAGTGTACAAACAGCCATTCCCAAACAGATATCTGGCACAATACACCAAGTTTTTATCAGAAAACATATCAATTCCTGAAATTGAGAATATAGTTTTGCAAGGTTTTGACAGTTTTGTTAAACGAAACTTGATGCAGTATGACAACATAACCAAAAACCCGGTTCACTTTACCGGTAGTGTAGCTTTCTATTTCAAAAATCAGTTAGAGAAAGTGATGCAAAACAATAGGCTCACATTAGGTAAAGTTGTGCAGGCACCTATGGAAGATCTGATCAATTATCATCTAACAAATAAATAGCGGATAGATGGATAAGAAAAAGGGCAAAATAAGCATTACCGAGGCACCTTCACTTTTCGACAACCTCGAAAACATGAGCGTTAACGAGCTGTTAACCAACATAAACCACGAAGATGCTAAAATCCACATAGCAGTTGCGGCAGCTATTCCCCAAATAACACTTTTGGTGGAGAAGATAGTGGAAAGGATGCAGAGAGGCGGACGAATTTTCTATCTTGGTGCAGGCACAAGCGGCCGCCTGGGAGTGCTGGACGCATCGGAGCTGCCACCCACATTTGGCGTGCCGGCCAACCTGGTGATAGGTCTTATTGCAGGTGGCGATACAGCACTTCGACAGGCGGTGGAGTCGGCCGAGGACGATGCAAACAAGGCGTGGGATGAACTAACGGCTTACCAGATTGGAGAAAACGACACCGTGATTGGGATTGCAGCATCGGGCACCACTCCTTATGTGATAGGCGGCATAATAAAAGCCCGCGAAAACGGAATACTCACAGGTTGTATCACCTGCAACCCCAACAGCCGTGTGGCACAAGTGGCCGAGATACCCATAGAAGCAATTGTGGGACCCGAGTTTGTTACAGGTAGTACAAGGATGAAAGCAGGAACAGCCCAGAAGATGATTCTCAACATGATAACCACCTCCACCATGATAAAACTGGGAAGAGTGAAGGGTAACAAAATGGTAAACATGCAGTTAACAAACAAAAAACTGGTGGAGCGAGGTTCTAAAATGATTACCGAAGAGCTGAATCTTCCCTACGAAGAGGCTAAAGCACTGTTACTCAAATATGGTTCGGTAAAGAAAGCGATTGATGAATACAACCACAGATACATTAACGATGCAGAAGCATAAAAAAAGAGCCTTTCGGCTCTTATTTTATTTAAAATACTTCTGATACACCGCAAGATTACGGCTTAACAGCTCCACCGAATAGGCGTGTGCCTTATCGGCATCCTTCTCTTTGAGGGCACTAAAGATTTTATTCTGAAGATTAAGAGTGTACTCCTTTTCACCCTCCACATTGGCATATATTAAGTTGCGCATACGCGGCAGCAGCGAATAAACAGGCTCCATGCTTATAATAACGATAGGATTACCGGTAGCTTTAGCCATATTCATGTGGAAACGGTTAATCATATCCACCTCAAGCTGAGTATTATCGGGGTCGCACTTCTGCAGGTCATCCAGATTCTCTTTGAGCACTTTCAAATCTTCATCTGTACGGTTTAGAGCAGCCGTACGGGCAATTTCAGGCTCAAATATACGGCGCACTTCTATTATCTGCTGTATCAGATTTGAATCAAAAGCCAAGTCATAATACAGGTTGAGTGATTTAATGGCATCATCTATACTGATTTCCGATACATACATACCACTCCCCTTCTTAATCTCCACAAG
>JBDHYT010000234.1:0-5198 GCA_039811485.1 Marinilabiliaceae bacterium
GTTCAGTATCCCGTCAATATAGGTCCTGGGTTTAATGCCGTAGTTGACGTACTGAAGATGAAATATTACACATGGGAGCCACAAGGAGGCATCCCTACAGTTACCGATATTCCTGAATCAGAAAAAGAGAAAGCCGACGAGCTACACAATATATTAGTAGAGGCTGCTGCCGAAAACGACGAGTCATTAATGGAGAAATTCTTCGAGACAGGCCAGCTGGACGAAGAGGAGCTGCGCTCCGGAATGCGCAAAGGAATGGTAAATCGCGATATGTTTCCGGTATTTTGCGCCTCGGGTAAAAAGAGTATGGGCATCCGCCGTTTCATGGAGTTCCTGGGCAACATAGTACCTTTTGTAACCCAGGTACCAGCACCGCGCACCACTACAGGTGAAGAGGTGCAATGCAACTGCGAGGCTCCTACGAGCATCTTTGTGTTCAAAACAAGCATAGAGCCTCACTTAGGCGAAGTATCGTTCTTTAAGGTGATGTCGGGTAAGGTTCAGGAGGGAATGGATCTGCTCAACACCAACCGTGACGCCAAGGAGCGAATAGCACAACTATTCTGCGTGGCCGGCAACACCCGTCATAAAGTGACCGAACTGATGGCCGGCGATATTGGTGCAACAGTAAAACTAAAAGAGACAACAACAAACCACACCTTATGTGCCAAGGGTGTCAACTATGTTTTTGAAGCAATCAAATACCCTGAGCATAAGTTCCGGACTGCTGTACGCCCGGTGAACGAGCATGACGACGAACGTCTTGGTGAGGTTTTCCAACGTATCAGAGAAGAGGATCCAACAGTAGCGGTAGAGTACTCTAAAGAACTGAAACAGATTATATTGTATGGTCAGGGAGAATTTCACATCAACACCGTAAAGTGGACTATTGAGAATTTAGATAAGATTCCCATCGAGTTTTACGCGCCACGTATTCCATATCGCGAAACGATAACCAAAGCAGCCCGTGCCGACTACCGTCATAAAAAACAGTCGGGTGGAGCCGGTCAGTTTGGTGAGGTTCACCTGATTATTGAACCATATATCGAAGATGAACCAGAAAAAAACCTGTTTAAATTTGGCGGCCAGGAGTATAAACTCAACATTCGCGACAAAGAGGAGCATCAGTTGCCATGGGGCGGCAAGCTGGTATTCTACAACTGCATTGTGGGTGGAGCCATCGAAGCCCGTTTTATGCCTGCAATACTAAAAGGCATAATGGAGAAGATGGAAGAGGGACCGCTTACTGGCTCGTATGCGCGCGACATAAAAGTGTATGTTTACGATGGTAAGATGCACCCCGTTGACTCCAATGAGATATCGTTCCGCCTTGCAGGCCGCAATGCCTTTAGCCAGGCCTTCCGCGAAGCAGGACCTAAGATTCTGGAGCCAATCTACGACATAGAAGTAAAAGTGCCGGGCGAGAGAATGGGTGACGTGATGAGCGATCTTCAGGGACGCCGCTCAACCATCGAAGGCATGACAAGCGAAAAAGGATTTGAGGTAATACGGGCCAAAGTGCCACTCAAAGAGCTAAATAAATACTCCACCTCGCTGAGCAGCATCAGTGGTGGAAGAGCAATGTACTCAATGAGGTTTGCCAAGTACGAAAAAACACCTTCCGACATACAGGAAAAACTGCTTGCAGCTTATGCCGAAACGGTTAAAGAGTTAAGCTGATACTACGACGGAGCAGGGACAACACCCTGCTCTTTTCATATTAACCAACACCTATTTTAACCCTTAGTATAGAGAGAAACAGATGTCAATAACCTATTGACCACACTTTGTATAAGCAAGTTGATGTAATAAAATCCACCATTAATAAAATAGACAAACCGGAAAAACCATTTTATTCTAACTTTGGTTTCAACACTATTATTACCTGAAAAAGATGAAACATAATTACACCACCAGACTTCTGGTAACCCTTATTCTCCTATGTGGCATGGCAATAACATCATGGGCACAGATTGACTTCGGAGCATTGGGTGAACACCAACTATACAAAAAAGGAAATAAATACAACAACTGGACTATCGGAGTAGGGTTTGGACCGGTAATATACTTTACCGACATTATCGACTACACATTATTCCCCAAAGATCATATCCGCTTTGCTCCGTCAATAACTGTTGCGCGCCAGTTTAACCGCCCTTGGGGTATTGAAGCCCAACTGGTTCAGGCCGATATGTACGGACAAAAGAACGGACGATATTTCAGCGGGGACCTTTTCGACGCAAGTCTGAATCTAACGCTGAGTATCAACCAACTGGCAATATTTGGCCCAATTAATGACCGTTGGAATATCTACACCAAACTGGGTATTGGAATGGTGATGTTCAGAAGTAAGGTGCGTAATGTTAGCGACAACAGTTACAAAAAGGTACAAGATGTATATCCGCACATCCCCGGTTACCCCAATCCATACGGATGGGATGCCAATGACTATCTGGTAATTGGCTACGACCGGAAAAACGACCCTACAAAAAAACAGAGTCGTCAGGCCGAAGTGGTAATCCCCATTGGTGTGGGTGCACACTATCGCATCAACGAGCATTGGGATGTTGGCGCAGAACTAATAATGCACTCAATGACAGCCGACAACCTCGACGTCAACCTTTCGGGAGCTGACAATGACGCCTACCTGTTACCCAAGATTACACTCCGCTATAAAATCGGAAAGAAGGAGCGTCGTCATCCGGTGTGGACATACAAAGATTTCAACCTGAGCCAGAAGCGCAACCGGCTAACCGACCCGCTGGCAATGAAGCTCGACTCATTGAAACAGCGACTGGATGATTTGGCTGCAAATGATTCTGTTACAAGCGACACAACAAGAATTTATACCGAGAGCGTAATACGCGAATCGGAGATTGACGGTTCGGTATTCTTCGACTTCGACAAATCGAATATAACCACCAATTCGCATCACACACTGTCGCGAATTGCAAAAGCACTACGCGAAAACCCGGAAACACGTATGGTGATAAGGGGATTCTGCGATGCCCGCGGTTCGGTGAAATACAATCAGGCCCTCAGCGAACGACGATGCAACTCGGTGCTCGACGTACTTGTAAACGACTATGGCATAGATCGTAGCAGGTTCGACCTCGATCCAAAAGGAAAACTCGAAATGCTATCGGATACCGACAAACTGTCGCCAAGAGGCATACATCTTGTAAACCGACGGGTGGATTTGATAATGATAAATAATTAACATCATCTCCTGAATTGGAAGAAAAACGAATAGAGATGAAAAGAGCCTTTATCCTTATATATCTCACCCTATGGGGTTTGACTGCTCACGCGCAACTAAAAACCGACCTTAGGGAAATAGATGAGTCGGCACGTTACTCAAGAGAGAAGAAGTTCAAAACCTGGACAATCTCGGCAGGTTACGGCCCGGTAATTCCATTTACCGACATTACAAGCCATACAATAATACCCAGCGACAAGTGGAACTTTGGTATCAGTGCTTCAATAGCCAAGCAGCTATATCCATCATTCGCCTTTGAACTGCAATTCCTTAAAACAGACATGTATGGCGAGAAGGGAAAATTCTATTTTGAAGGTGACTTGATGGACTTCACCATCAATCTGCAAACCTATATCAACCAGATGATTAACTTTCCCGGGCCATACCGCGACCATTGGGATTTCTATCTGAAGATTGGAATTGGAATGCAGGCTTTCCGTTCCCGACTTCATAATCTGGCCGACGGCAGTATTGTAAAGGTAGGCGATTTTGGCAGCGACCCTTCGGACATGCGCCACGTGGTGCTGGGATACGACAAATACAACCCTGATAAGAAGATAACACGCAAAGGCGAATTGGTGCTGCCAATGGGTGCAGGCGTCCTTTACCGCATCAACAACAGTTTTGATATAGGAGTGGAATCGACAATACGTTTTTCGTACGAAGACAACCTCGACAACATACTTGTGGGAGCAACCAACGACCGCTACTGGTACACAGGCATAAACCTGCACTACAACTTTGGCGAAAAGAATAAACGCCATAGCAAATGGACTTACCGCTCGTATGGGTTCAATATTTTTGGAAAACCCAAAAAAGACCCGCTCTTGTCGGAAATTGAAGATCTGGAGGATAGAATCAAGACATACGAAGCAAACCGCCCGATCAAACACGACTCGGTGTATATCTACCACTCAGCCAAGAAGATATACGAACGCAACAACCTCCACCAGGTATTCTTCACCTTAAAGAATACGAAGGTAGAGCCGGCATACCACGATGTGTTGGCACAGGTTGTTATAAAACTGATGACCAATCCCAGCTGGAAAGCTGAGCTTATTGGTTTCTCCGACGAAAAAGACGAAAATGCCAACAACATGCTTATCAGCCAACAACGATGTGAGGAGGTGGCCGATAAACTGGTTAACGACCTCAACATCGACCCAGGGAGGATAATTATCACACCAAAAGGAAACAGTGAACTGCTATCGCCCACCTACCAGCTATCTCCGCGCGGCCTTCATTTCATCAACCGCAGGGTAGATATAGTGATTAGGAAGGAATAGAGGAGTGATTATAAAAAAAAGAGGCTGCCCACTAAAAAGGCAGCCTCTTGTTTTATCATTTGAAGTAAGACGACTATTCAAACATAGTTTTCATTCTTGAGAAAAAACTCTCTTTCTCTGAGGCTCCGGGAGTGAACGCAGGCGACTCCTTAAGTTTCTCAATTATTTTACGATCCTCTTTGCTCAAATCCTTGGGGATATACACATCAATGCGCACCAAAAGGTCGCCACGGCCATAACCATTCACATCGGGCAGTCCTTTACCACGCAGGCGAAGTATCTTTCCCGGCTGAGTGCCCGGATCAACCTTTACCTTAACTTTTCCATCGACGGTAGGAACTTCGATAGGTGCGCCCAATATTGCATCAGGAACACTCAGATAGAGGTTATAGACAAGATTAGAACCATCGCGTATGAGTTCGGGATGCTTCTCCTCTTCGATAAGAATCAGCAGATTTCCGTTGATACCGCCACGACGGGCAGCATTTCCACGACCCGACATGGAGAGCTGCATACCCTCCTCAACACCAGCCGGAATATTAATAGTAATGATATCGTCCTCTTTAACAATACCTTCACCGGCGCAATGACTACACTTATTGGTGATTATCTTACCCTCGCCACTACATGTTGGGCATGGCGACGATGTCTGC
>JBDHYT010000235.1:0-5177 GCA_039811485.1 Marinilabiliaceae bacterium
CCGAACAGAGAAGTTAAGCTTGTCCGCGCCGATGGTACTGCGATTAAGTGGGAGAGTAGGTCGCCGCCGTTTTAAAGAGAATCCCCGGTATGAATCCATGCCGGGGATTTTTGTGTTTTTCTTGCTACGACACACGGATGACACGGATGGCACGGAAAAGCACCTGTGAAACCCGTGAGGGATGTCATGGCTAAAGCCATTTTAACTCTCAATTTTACAAAGTACACACTCTCCACTCTCCACTCTCAATTGTCAATTGAATAAGCTCTCCACTCTCAACCGGCTCCGGCTCCTCTCTATCTTGGCCTAATATAAAAAAAGAGCCCGTAAAGATTATTTACGGGCTCCGTGCAGGTTTAGGTTAATTTGGTTAGTCGATATTGATTGTTACCGACGTAGAAGTGGTGTTTCCTGCTTTATCACTCAATTTGAGGGTAAGAACATACTGTCCCGACATTATGTCGTAGGGAATTTCGCCAAAAGCAGCAACATTTTTTATCTGTTGCTCTTTGCCACTCAGTTTTTGGGTCTGTATGGCTGGTGTCCAGGGTGTATCGATTCCATAGACAGCTTTTAAAGATGCCAGACTAAACTCCAATGTGGCAAGCTCTTTATCGTCCGATAAATCGGCATCGACCAAAATCACTCCACCACGTGAAAACTTGTCCAAACTTATTGGTTTTGTTACCCTTACTACCGGTGATGCCGAATCTTTATCGTCGTCTTTGCACGATGACACTACCGACATTGCAATAAAGAGGAGTAACAGAGCACCATATTTGATTACTGTTTTTCTCATTTCTTTTGATTTAAGGGAGCCGATTATCTGAAATGGGTAACCGGCTCCCGTTAGGTTTATTTTTTAAGAATTTTCTTGATAATGCTTTCGTTTTCCGAAATCAATTCAACAAAGTAGATACCCGATGGTAGGCCGGTGAGTGATATTTTAATCTCACCAACATACTTGGATGTTTCAATTTCGGTTTCTGAAATTAGTTTTCCGTCGGTTGTGTTCAGACGAGCTTTTACATTACCAGGAATAAGCTGATTCCACTGTACAAATACATAGTCATCGGCAGGAATTGGATAAACTCTTATCTCGGCATTTACCAACTCATCGATGCCCACCCTGTTTTTAACCTCTATCTTAAACGATGTGGTAGTAACCAGGTTGCCTGCATCTTTGGCTGCAATAGTAATTACACAGTTTCCGATGTTCAATGGTTTGATATAAAGCGACGACTCACTGGTGAAGCATTCCACCACTTTCTTGTCCGAATTGGTCACTTCAAAGGTCATTGTATCTCCATCGGGATCGGCAAACACTTGATCGAATGCAATAATTGCATTGTCGTCTTTCAGACGGTAGGTTTTATCGCCAATAGGAGACACAACACGTGGAGCACGGTTGGTATTGTTCACTGTAATATGGACAGTACATTCCGATTCGTTATTGTGTGCGTCTGAAGCAATAACAACAAACTCATGTATTCCTGCATCGTTGAAGTCGGGTTTGTAGCTTATGGCTATACCGTTATCAACAGCTGTAGCGGTCAATCCTTTGATGTTGGCATTGTTTCTTACGGTGAAGGCGTCGCCCTCCTTGTCTGTGATACCAACAACTACATCCAATAGTTCGTTTTCGTTTACAGTGAAATACGCATCGGTGCCAAGTTCAAATATTGGAGCCTGGTTCATAATCATTCTCACCGGAACTTCCACTTCTCTGTTTTTAGTGTCGTTGCTGCGAACAATCAGATATGCAGTGTTTTCAGCTCCTTTGGAGAATGCCCCTTTGAAGTTGAGTTTCAACTCTTGCTGTTCTCCGGCAGGTATCACTGCATTCGATTCGCCTTCAATTTCCACCCATGCTGCATTGATGTAGTTGGTTTCGATTGCTTTGGCAAGGTAGGTTCTCTTCTGGAATGCATCGATACTTGTAAAGTCGGACCAACGGCTGTTGTTTACATCATAGTAGAAACATTTGTTGGCAAAATCGTTGTTGAGTTCAACAATACCCATTGGATATTTGATCTCCGAAGGATAGCTGAAAACAACATGGAAGGTCTCGCCAGGCAGCATTATCTGGTTCTGATCCAGTTTGAAACGTCTCCAGGTACCTTTGTCGGTTCCTCCGGTTTCGTTTTTCACTTCGAATGTCTGTCGGTAGAGCTTGGATGCGGTATTGATATCTTTACCGGCCAAAATTGAAACTATAACATTTACTTTGGCATTGGTCTCAAGACTCATGTAGTTCATCACATCCGTGAGGTTGAATCCGTTGGATGGAGCTTTGAATGAAATTGCTGCATCAAACTCCACACCACCACCAAAACCAATAAAGTTGTCGGCTTTTTCCTTGTCGGTGTAGCTTATTACCCTCTCATCCGAAGCAGCAGTGTAGGCCGATGTGCGTGCAACTGCATTGTTGGCGGCTGGAACCGATTGCAGGATGGCAGTGGATTGAGCCGGTAACGAACTGCTTCTCATTACTGTCGGTGTTGCTTTAGATGCCTCTTGTCCGCGATCAAATATCAACTCGTAGGATAGTTTCAAATCTGATAATCCGTTGGCATTCGACAACGACATATTGCGCGATTCGTTGAAGGTTCTGTTATTTGCAATAACGGTAACACCTTCTTCGTCAAGCTCAAGTTGGGGAGGCATTATAGCCGTTGCAGTTACTGCTATTGGATATGTGCCAATGTTAGTGTCGATTAGCATGTTATCTTCAATAACACTCTGCATCTCGGTTGGTGCAACCTGCATTCTGAGTCTGATTTTTTCGCCAGGAAGTAGAACGATAGGATATTGAAGGCTCCACATATCGTCGGTCATCACCCACTCATATTTGCTGCCCCAAACATCGCTTACCATGATATTAATCCATGAAGTGGTAGCCATATCGCCAGGGTTCTCCATCTCGATGCTGTTGATTTCCAAAACTCCCTTACCTGCGTTTTTCAGGTCGAAATCCTGATAGTAAGCACGGTAGCTTTCATCGCCATATTGGTCGAGAACATGGTCGATAACGATTTCGCCAAGATCGATAGAGGTTTCTGACTCTATAACTGCTTCACCATTAACGGTTAGAGTGGCTGGAATTGCCAGTTCTGACTCGTCGGGTGTGTTATTTGCCAGTTTTAGCGCACCATTATATTCACCACCAATCAGTGTCGATGCATCAACGGTTACGGTGAAGTCGGCTGATTCGCCCGGAGCAATGGTGTGTGTGGTGTATGGTGTTAATACAAAAGCTTGTTTGTCGGTGATATCTTCCTGATAATAAGATATCTGTACGCCTTTTGTGCCATCTTCATTCTCGCAGCTCACTCCTAAGCGGTTTACTGTCATATCGGCCAGTCCAAGCTTGTACTGAAGTTTGATGAGTCCGTTTTTATAGAATATTATCTGATAAGACATTGGGTCGCCCATGCCAAAACCGTTAATATAATCTACAAAAGATACCACAATCTTGTCGGGGAATGACTTGATGAAGCATCCCTCATTTTCGGGTACCTCACGATACACAGGACCAACATAACCCCATCCCGGAGCAATATAGTTGTTGGGCAGGTTAGTACTTGGAGCATAGTCGGGTTGTCCGAAGTAGAAGACATCCTGATACTCAAACTTTTCGAAGCTGATCCATCCGTTGAACTGTACGTACATAGTGGAGTACTTTTTGCCGTAGAAGCTAATCTCCCATGGTAGTCTTACCTCGGTGAAATACTCATCCGGAGATTCGGCCACCGGAATCTTATGTCCGTCGGTGATGTCGATCCAGTTGAACATAGCATCGGTAGCACCGTCTTTGTTGGTCGATACCGAATAGTCGAAACTACCTTCGGCTGCATGTGCTGATGTTGCATAAACCCATTCATTGCCTTTGGGAGCAACTTCCAGGTCGTGACCTCCATCGTTGGTAATGGTAAGCGACAGTTGTTTAGAGTCGCCGGCATCCAGAGTCTCCTCAATCATATCTATTGATGAGCTGATGGCAGGAGCTGGCGTAACTTCTCCTTTCAGCGGAATCTCAATCACCTTGTCGGTACCATAGTTGATGGTTAGTACATCGTTATACTCACCTATCTCTTCGGTGTTTAATTCTATGTTCAAATACAGGTTGTGACGATATTTGACGATATAAGGAATCTCGCTGATATCGCTTGTGAAACGGTCGCCTGTGAACGATACACTGTTGATGGTAGCACTTCCTTCGCCGGTATTCTCTATCTTTAGCTCAATATTGCTATTGCCGCCCTGGAATACCCTGCCAAAATCTATTTCAGCCTTGTCGGCCTCAAGCATTGTGGCATCACCACCTTTTATGCCCACGTTGAATACCACATAATCCATCGGGGTAACAGGATCGTTGGATATTACTGCTACTTTTTCGGTAAAGTTACCGATGCTCAGTTTGTCGGTATTGATGGTGTAGGGAACCTGAACAGACTGCCCCACCATAAGAGTACCGCTTGCATTGCCAGTAATATCAACGGCTCCATAGCCCGAGTTAGAGATATGAACGCGTACATTATCCTGAATCATCAGTTTTTTATAGGCATATTCATTGATGCAGAGACCGTCTGACTTTGTCTTGTCCTCGATGCCGATATATACCTGGCTCTCCCTCATCTCCTCGTCAAGATTGTCCACATCCTTGTATTTAATCTCGATGTCGCCATTATCGAACAGAATAATCTGGAAGGTGATAGGAATGGTTATTTTCTCTCCTGTTGACCAGTCGTATTCCGAAATACCACAATCCTGATACTGTACAATGAAATGATCGTTGAATCGGCGTGAGAATATGCGTGCATTGCCACTCATGTCGAGCCCCAAACCTAAGGCAGATATAAATCGGTTGTTGGTTTCGTCTGCCTTAAAGTAAAGCGGCTGAACATTGAAGGTCGATTTGGTATCGAATGCAAATACTCCGTAACGGGTTATGTAACCGGTTTTCTCCTCTTTACCAAAGAATGGGAATCCAAAGCCAAGCTCAACAGCAACATAGTTGTTGGAGTAGTTCTTAAGTGCTTTGGTGTGATCGGTGCCAATGGCCGAGATGTCATTCCACTCCAGATCTGTCTCATCGGTTGTAACATTGTGCTGATAACCATAGATATGCAGATATTTGTTCTGCTCTGTCTGAACGGTTGAACCTGCAAACGACG
>JBDHYT010000236.1:0-5172 GCA_039811485.1 Marinilabiliaceae bacterium
TTGGTGGTATGGGGCGGAGTTGAAAAGGGCATCGAAAAATATAGTAAGATTCTTATGCCAATGCTGTTTGGTATAATTATCCTGATGTGTATCCGTGCGCTTACATTGCCGGGTAGCATGAAAGGTTTGACGTTTCTGTTTAATCCCGACTTCAACAAATTAACAGCACGGGTTGTAATTGAGGCTCTTGGCCAGGCTTGTTTCTCATTAAGCATAGGAATGGGGGTGATGGTAACTTACGGGTCGTATCTGAGTAAAAAACAAAGTTTGGGAAGTACTTCTTTTTCGGTGGCGGGTACCGATCTTTTGATTGCTGTTTTGGCAGCAGTAGCGATATTTCCAGCTGCATTTGCCTTCAATATAAATCCGGGACAAGGACCGGGGCTGGTATTTGTGACTCTTCCCAATATATTTAATCAAATGTTTGGCGGCTATATCTTTTCTATCCTGTTTTTTGTACTTCTCTTTATAGCTGCGTTGACTTCATCAATATCATTATTGGAAGTGGTTGTTGCGTATGTGACAGAGGAGTGGAAGGTGAAACGGGCAAAAGCAACATGGATTATTGCCGCAAGTGCCGTGGTGTTTGGTGCTTTTTGTGCCCTATCGGAAAAGGTATTCAATATTTTCGATAAAACATCGGCAAACGTACTTCTCCCCTTTGGTGCATTGATGATTGTGATATTTATACCCGTGGTACTCAAGCGTGCGGGGGCAAAGGCCGAAATTGAAGCAGGTGGTAAGAAGTCCGTATTGTTCGATATATATTATTTCATCATCAAATATCTGGCTCCTATTGCCATAATGCTAATCTTTCTTCAGCAATTTGGTCTTTTGGATTGGGCACTCTAAAAATATATTATGTGGCGTCAGTGGTTGTCGTTATCGGCCGGTGAACAAAAGGGGTTTATCATACTCTTGAGTCTATGTTTGATGCTTCTTTGTGGATTGATTGCCAGTAAATATATAAAGCCCGATAGTGTTGATATAGAACTTCATATTATTGAAGCATCAACAAAGGGTAGTGACAGTACCTTTTATGATGCTGACACGCTGTTTGTTAATTCGTCCACAGCAACCGAGATGGCTCGCTTTGGGCTATCCGACCGTTTTATTGTCAATGCACTTAAATATAGAGATGCTGGTGGACACTATCGTGATTTTAATGATTTGACCAAAACACGCGGCTACGACTCTACAGTTTTTTCAGGCCGGCATCATCTCTTGGTTTTCGATAATTCAGGCGGTGTAGCCTATTCTAAACATAGATATGAGAAGCGGCCCGAGTCCCGCAAGGTGGTTCATCTCTGGTTTTCTACCGTTGATGAGATGAATGCTGCCGGGCTTAATTTACGCTATGCCGACTCTATTCTGAGTTTCCGCAACCGCTTTTTTCTTACCGGAACCATTAAGCCCGACTCTGTAAATAGTATTGGTATAGATGGTTTTATGGCATTGCTTACATCAAGGATTAAGGGCGAAAAACGACCTCCGTCAACCAAGGAGAAGAGAGTTGTCGAGCCTTTTGATATAAATATTGCCGATACAACCATGCTCATGCAACTTGACGGTGTAAATAGGTTTGCAGCCTTGCGAATATTAGAATATCGCAACAGGCTGGGAGGCTTTGTTGATATCAGGCAGTTGACCGAGAGCGGTGTGTTGAGTAGCGAATTACTAAACAAGAATGAGAATGTGATTTTTGCTGATAAGACGAAGGTTAAAACTATGTCGTTGAATACATCAGGGGTAGATAAACTACGAAAGCATCCCTACATTAGTTTTTATCTGGCAAAGGAGATTGTGGAGAGGCGAAAGGCAAAGGGTGATTTTACAGCCGTTGAACAGATAAAAGGGTTGCCATCGTTCGATGCTGCGAGCCCGTTTCTCATCGAATATCTTACGTTGGATAAAAAATAGGTGTAAATTCTTGTGATAATCAATAAACTTCATTTACTTTGCATCTGCAATTTTTGTAAGGCATCTTGATTAGGATAGTCGTACAAAATTAGGTGTTAAACATGTAGAATATTTTAAAATAGAGCTAAGTATGATTATTGTTCCAATCAAAGAAGGCGAAAACATTGAGAGAGCCTTGAAGAAATTCAAAAGAAAATTTGAAAAAACCGGTGTGATGCGCGAGCTTCGTTCACGTCAGGCTTTTAGCAAAGACAGCGTAATACGTCGTGATCAGATGAAGAAGGCAATTTACCTTCAGCAGTTACAGCAAGATATCGACTAAAAATATATCCGGCAGAGGGTACAGGTTTGCTAATTTTTTACTATATTAGTGTTAGTATTTAACCTGTGTCCTCTGTTAATGGATTATATTACCTCTTTTCTCTCCTTTCTTCGATACGAGAAGCGTAGCGGCGAACATACTCTTGTCGCCTACGAAAATGATTTGAATCAATTTGCCGGTTTCCTTGCAGGAAACAACATCTCCGATATATCTTCTGCCGGCCGGAAATCCATCAGAATGTGGATTATGAGTCTAATGAATGATGGCTATTCACCCGTGAGTGTCAACCGCAAAATAGCATCATTGCGTTCGTTCTATAAATATTTGTGTCGCGAAGAAGTTATCGAACAGAATCCATGTCAGTATATAGATGCTCTGAAGACACCCAAAAGATTGCCTGTGTTTGTTCAGGAGCCGGCCATGGATCTTCTTCTCGACCAATGTCCCTTTGGCGATGATTACGAAGGGGTGCGCAATAAAACAATTATCGAGCTTTTTTATCAAACCGGAATGCGACTCTCAGAGTTGACCTATCTGCGTGTGAATCAGATTGATTTTTCGGTTGAAAATATAATTGTGGAAGGTAAGGGTGAAAAACATCGAATAATTCCTTTCGGAAAACGGTTAAAATTGATTTTAAAATCGTATATTGAAATCAGAAATCAAACATTTGGGAGTCAGGAAACAGAAGACATTTTGTTTTTAACAGTGAAAGGCAAGGGAATTTATCCAAAATTGGTTTACAGGGTTGTTCAAAAACATATTGCAATGGTATCGTCGATAAGTAAAAAAAGTCCACACGTATTGCGGCACACTTTTGCTACTATTTTGCTCAACAATGGAGCCGACCTTTATGCAATTAAAGAGTTGCTGGGACACTCCTCTCTTGCTGCCACACAGATTTACGCCCATAGTGATTTTGAAAGACTTAATTCTATTTATAAACAGGCTCATCCAAGAGCTTAAAATTAAGGAGGATAGATTATGAACATTAACATTCAATCGGTGCATTTCACTGCATCAGACCGCTTGCAGGAGTTTATTGGCCAAAAGGTAGGGAAACTCGATCTTTACTACGATGGTATTATCTCTGCAGAAGTTACATTGAAGTTAGCCAAGTCGGATGATACTGAGAACAAGGTGGCAGAGATTAACCTTAATATTCCGGGTAACGACCTCTTTGCAAAAAAACAGTGCAAAACCTTTGAGGAGGCTGTCGATTTGTCGTGCGAGGCATTGCGGAAACAGCTTATTAAGTGGAAAGAAAAAATAAATGTCAAATAAAAAAAGGCAATTATTTTGACAGAAATAAAATAAGTTATACATTTGCGTTCCGATTTTGGGATTGTATGTGATACCAAATAGGATGATTTATAGGCTGATACAATATGTTATCGGCCTATTTGCTGGAAAAGGCAGGCAATATTTTTGCGATGAAAGGTTTTTAATGAGTTTTTATATAAACTTTGTTGAAGATATTTCGATTTTCAATAAATATTTGCGTACCTTTGAAACCCGTAAAAAGGGCAGTCTCCTTTCATTACTTTGGTGTTGAGTGAAGGCCCTGAGAGCGAGAATTTAAAGTAAACTATTTTATATCTAATTGTCTAATAATTCGAGTTATGGCTAAAGAAACATTTCAAAGGACGAAGCCTCACGTTAATATTGGTACTATCGGTCACGTTGACCACGGTAAGACTACTCTTACTGCAGCTATTACCACAGTATTATCGAAAAAAGGATTCTGTGAGAAGAAGGCATTTGATACTATTGACAACGCTCCGGAAGAGAAAGAGCGTGGTATTACTATCAATACTTCACACGTTGAGTATCAGACTGAAAACCGTCACTATGCGCACGTTGACTGTCCAGGTCACGCCGACTACGTGAAAAACATGGTTACCGGTGCTGCCCAGATGGACGGTGCTATCCTTGTTTGTGCCTCTACCGATGGTCCTATGCCTCAGACACGCGAGCACATTCTTCTTGCCCGTCAGGTAAACGTTCCCCGTATCGTTGTTTTCATGAACAAAGTTGATATGGTTGACGACGAAGAGCTTCTTGAGCTTGTAGAGATGGAGCTTCGCGATCTTCTTAGCTTCTACGATTTCGACGGTGACAACTCTCCTGTTATCAAAGGTTCGGCTCTTGGTGCACTTAACGGTGAGCCTGAGTGGGAAGAGAAAGTAATGGAGCTTATGGCTGCTGTTGACGAATGGATTCAACTTCCTCCACGTGCAATTGACAAACCATTCCTTATGCCTGTTGAAGACGTATTCACCATCACAGGTCGTGGTACCGTAGCAACTGGCCGTATCGAAACAGGTATTATCCATACAGGTGACGAGATGCAGCTTATCGGTCTTGGTTCAGAAGGTCGCAAGACTGTTTGTACAGGTGTTGAGATGTTCCGTAAGATTCTGGACGAAGGTCAGGCTGGCGACAACGTAGGTCTTCTTCTTCGCGGTATCGACAAGGCTGATGTTAAGCGTGGTATGGTTCTTGCCAAGCCAGGTTCTATCAAGCCTCACACTAAATTCAAAGCTGAGATTTACGTGTTGAAAAAAGAAGAGGGTGGACGTCACACTCCATTCCACAACAAATACCGTCCTCAGTTCTACCTGCGTACTCTTGATATCACTGGTGAGATTTCTCTTCCAGAAGGAACCGAGATGGTTATGCCAGGTGACAACGTGAGCATCACTGTAGAGCTTATCTACCCTGTTGCTCTTAACCAAGGTCTTCGTTTTGCTATCCGTGAGGGTGGTAGAACAGTAGGTGCTGGTCAGATTACCGAAATCATTGATTGATTATAAAACAATATCCGGGCAGGATTTAATCCTCCCGGATTATTTACGGGTGTAGCTCAGTTGGTAGAGCATCGGTCTCCAAAACCGAGTGTCGGGCGTTCGAGTCGCTCCTCCCGTGCA
>JBDHYT010000237.1:0-5158 GCA_039811485.1 Marinilabiliaceae bacterium
GAGCCAGTGGAGGGATTCGAACCCCCGACCAGCTGATTACAAATCAGCTGCTCTGGCCAACTGAGCTACACTGGCAGGTGGGTAAGCTTACTGCATCGCACCGCTCAACCATCTACCCTTGCTGCGGTCAAGCCCTGGGGGCTTTAACAGGAGCTGGTCGTGCAGGACTTACCCGTATTGCGGATGCAAAAGTAGGAATAATTGTGTTACCTGCAAATTAAATCTTCACTTTTTTTATTCCCAATTTACAACTTGTTGATAATGAAATCTAAAATTTTATGCCACCAACCCGATTTGCTCCCGGCGGTGCTCTATGTTGCCATTAATATCGTGCAGGAGCGTGAGCGAGATGATAAATTATCGGTTTATCTGCCGGTTTTTTATTTTCACTGATAATATTTCTTCGCTTATTAATAAATTATTATATTGTTATTGCTATTTTTACGAATCTTAATCTTAAATATTATAAACTTATGGAAAGCAAAAAACCTTCACTGTCTTATAGTGCAATGACTTACGGACTCTATCTGGGGCTTGCGTTAGTGGTTTACTCTCTTATTCTTTATATGGCTTCGCAGAATTTTAATCAGGGATTAAATTCTTTGAGCTATCTTATCATTGCCGGAGGCCTGTTTTTTAGTCTGAAACACTATCGCAACAAGGTAAATTCGGGAGTACTCAGTTATGGTTCGGGTCTTAAACTAGGTGTGCTTGTTGCGCTGTTTGCCGGTTTTATATCGGGTGTGTTCTCTTACATACTATTCAGTATCGATTCAACCCTTATCGATCAGATGATTCAGGTTCAACAGCAGGCAATGCTCGAAAGCGGAATGAAAGAAGATCAGGTGGCTCAAATGGAAGAGATGATGCGTAATATGTCCAATCCGATGATTCTTGTTCTTTCATCAATTTTTTCAATGGCATTTATTGGGCTTATTTTTTCACTGGTGATTGCCGCCATTGTTAAAAAGAACCCAACCGATCCCTTTTCCGAAGCTGTAAAAGAGGTAGAATAGTTATTTTTTTGTTATGGATTTATCAGTAGTTGTTCCGTTATTCAACGAGGTGGAGTCGCTGCCAGAGCTTGTGGCCTGGATACACAGGGTAGCCGGCCACGAGGGGTATGATTATGAAATAGTGATGGTTGACGATGGTTCCAACGACGGCTCGTGGGATGTGATTGAACGGCTTGCACACACCTATCCGCAGGTTAAAGGGCTCCGGTTCAGGCGTAACTACGGTAAGTCTGCTGCTCTGCACGTAGGGTTTCAAGCTGCCACAGGCGATGTGGTCATTACCATGGATGCCGACCTCCAGGACAGCCCCGATGAGATTCCTGCTCTTGTTGACATGATTAAAAATCAGGGCTACGACATGGTGAGCGGCTGGAAAAAGAAACGCCACGATCCTATTGGCAAAACTCTCCCTTCAAAGATATTCAACCGGACGGTGAGGATGGTGTCGGGCATCAAACTAAACGATTTCAACTGTGGTCTGAAAGCCTATCGCAAAGATGTGGTGAAAAGCATTGAGGTGTATGGCGAGATGCACCGCTACATACCGCTTATAGCTAAGAGAAGTGGCTTTGGCAAAATTGGAGAAAAGGTGGTGACTCACTACGAACGCAAATATGGCGAATCGAAGTTTGGCATCGAACGGACATTAAAGGGGTTTCTCGATTTGCTATCGGTCACCTTTATCTCTAAATTTGGTAAACGGCCAATGCACCTCTTTGGCACATTGGGTACTCTTATGTTTTTGATAGGCTTCTCGTCTTCGGCATGGTTGGGCTTTAAAAAACTGTGGTTTGTATATCACAATATCAATGCACCGCTTGTTACTTCAAGCCCATATTTTTATATTGCCCTGGCTTGTATGATAATTGGTACACAACTATTCCTTGCCGGTTTCCTCGCCGAATTGATATCGAGAAACAGTTTTGAGCGAAATAATTATGTTGTTGCACATAAAATAAATTTGTGATGAGTTCTTATGATATGCTGGTAAATACCTACGACGAGCTGTTTCCGTTAAATGCGGCGATGGTTCGCTTTGTCGAAAACCAGTTCGACAATCAGGTGAGCGGACTTAAGCTGCTCGATGCAGGATGTGGCACCGGCTCGCTTGCAATAGCTCTTGCACGCCATGGAGCAGGGGTGAAGGGCTTCGACCTTAATGCAAATATGATATTGAAGGCCGAAGAGAAACGTCCGCCGGCACTCAATCTCTCTTTCGAAGTGGGCTCGCTTACCAATGTGGAGCAACTTTATGCCGGACAAATATTCGATGGTATTATGTGTGTGGGTAATACCCTGGTACACCTGCCTTACCACGATACGGTAGAGCGTTTTTTTGCTCAGGTGGCCAATTTACTGAAACCGGGTGGTAAGTTTATTCTTCAGATTGTTAACTACGATAACATAATGAAAAACAGACCGGCATCTCTTCCTTTAATTCAGACCGAAAAATATCATTTCGAACGGTTGTATGAGTATCCCGACAAAGGTGTGGTGAGATTCGTAACCCGGCTACAACATAATAGTGAGGCAGAGGTGTTGATACAGAATACGTTGCTGCTTGCATGCGAGAGGAACTTTCTTGAGGATGCCTTGAAGAAGCATTTTTCGACGGTCAGTTTCTTTGGTTCGTTTGATGGTGCTGCATGGAGTGAGGATACATTCCATACCATTGTGGCGGCAGTGAAATGAAAAAAGTACCCCGGATCGTTTTTCGTTTGTAAACCGCGAAAAAGGATTTTGTTATTTTTGACCCGGGGCACCTGTTTTTTCTATCACAAATTTAATGATTTCTTCTTCATCGAGTGGATGAAACCAATGATAATTTTTGTCGCGCCTAAACCATGTGAGTTGTCGCTTGGCATAACGGCGCGAATTTCTTTTTATCAGCTCCACCGCCTCCCGGCGCGATATTTCACCGGCAAAATAAGAGAATAACTCTTTGTATCCCACAGTATTGAGTGAGTTGAGGTGGCGTAATTCGTAGAATTGCCTGGCCTCAGCCTCCAATCCTTCGGCCATCATCATATCCACTCTTCGGTTGATGCGGTCGTAGAGTTCGTCGCGATTCATGTCGAGGCCGATATGCACCATGTCGAACGGACGCTCCCGCACCGATTTTGTACGCAAAGAGCTGTATGGTACTCCGGTCATCCGGCATACCTCTATCGCATGAATCACTCGCTTGGGATTTTTGAGATCTATCTCGTGATAAAATACAGGGTCGAGTAGCATCAATTCATGCTGGAGGCTCTCAAGCCCCTCTGTATTATATTTATCCATCACCTCTTGGCGTACCCGGTCCGAAATGGTGGGCAAATCGTCGATTCCGTAGCATACAGCATCGATATACATCATTGAGCCACCAACCAGCATCACTATGCTCTGTGTTTCAAACAGTGTTTGAAGCAGCTTCAAAACATCCTGCTCATATTCGTAAGCATTGTAGTAGTCGGTAACCGAGTGTGAACCAATCATGTGGTGTGGCACCTGGGCCATCTGTTCAGCTGTGGGAGCTGCTGTGCCAATCTTAAGCTCGCGGTAGGTCTGCCTGCTATCGGCCGATACAATGGATGTACCCAATCTTTGTGCAAGCCGTATGCTCAGGTCGGTTTTACCTATGCCTGTGGGACCGGCAAGTACAATTAGTGTAGGTCGTTTGTTATTTTCAATAATATTCGTCGTCAAACTCGGCACTATTAAAGTTGTCGGTGTCTAAATCGTCTAAGTCATCGTAATCGTAATCGTCGTCTTCGTCAAAATCGGGCTCACTATCGTCATCTTCAATATCTTCAATTACAATTTGCTGAGGAATCTCGCCAACGCATTGAATACATGATGGTTCGTTGATATTGCCCTCTTCCATTTTCATTATCTCCACAAAGAAACAACGTTCGGAAAAGAAGTCGAAAACATAGAGAAATCTCTGGTGTATATCCTGCACATAATCCTCAATCACAGCGTTATCCATTGTTGCAACCGGATGCTGGTCGTCGCCACCCATCTCCATAAGTGTTATCTCCGTCTCCTTGTTCCACTGCTTATCGGTGGTGAAAAACGATGCCATTTGCGATGCATCATAGCCAAGTTGTTGTTGGATTGATTTGTGCAGTTGTGCAAATGTAGCCCGGCCATCAACCTTCATATCCATGATGAAGTCGTCGGCCTCTCCCGATAAAAATCTTAAATTCAGTATCATACCCTTTTTCAAATGTTGTGGAAACCTCTCTCTGCTTACGTTGCAATATTACAAAAGTTACATGGCTGTTACAACTTATTATTTGAATTGTATGAATTAAAACTATATTTGAAGTGAATTGAAATTTGGCTTGATAATTGTTTGGAGTTTCGTCGGGTGACTGATATTTAGGTATAACCAATAGTTACATAGATGTTTACATTCACTTGCAGGCTTACGGGGGGGATTAGTGGCAGGCTGGAATACTTCAATAAGGATAATAGTTAAGTTAATGATAATAAATATTTTACGGCTAAGGATTATATGTGTTGCAATATTTGTTTTTGCAGGTTTCAATCTTCTGGCCGGTGAAAAGGCCGATTCCTTACCTGATAATCTTTGGAAGCGAAGTGCTAATCTGGCCGATAAGGTGCTCAATCTGATGGCTTACGAGACTCGTTGTTATACCTTTGCTGCCTACCCTATGCTGGGCTACAGCGATAGAACCGGCTTTGAAGTGGGGCTGATGCCGGTAATGAAGTTCAACTCTGCCAAAGGCGATTCGTGCAGTTATAACCGGCCATCAACAGTAGCCCCGTCATTTCAGGTCTCATCCAAAGGAATGTATGAGGCCGATGTGGATGTGGCAATTTTTACTGCCAACAACTGGAGCATCAATGCCAAACTTCAGTTTCTCTATCTTCCCGACACTTTCTACGGCTTAGGCAACAACTCAAAAACAGGACCTTTTACCTCCTTCGATTCTTATAAATACTCTGCTGTTGGTGAGGTGCTTCGTGGTGTTAACGAGCGTCTTTTTCTTGGTATTCAGTGGGATGCCGGCTATTATGAGTTTGCTTCAATATCCAACCCTGTCGATAACCCTTCGGTGTGGCTCGATGGCGGGGTGACGGGTGCGAAGGGTGGCTGGTGTAATGGAATTGGTCCCATTGTGCGTTTCGAC
>JBDHYT010000238.1:0-5152 GCA_039811485.1 Marinilabiliaceae bacterium
AGTTGCAGTCTATAGAGCCAATGAGGTTACTTTCACTCCATCCCTTATTTTTAATAAAACAAAATCATCAATGGGGAATACCGGGCGCGATGCCGATGGTACCACCTTTGTGCCCAATCAATTGGCAGGGGTATGGACTATGGCTCCCATGCGGGAGGTAACCAGCGGAATAGTGAGTAACCATTTTTCGGTTGGATATCAGCGTACAGCCAATTTTAATCAGTCGGGCTATATCAAAGGCGACGGATTGATGACTTCGCTTCTCGATCAGTTTGTTTTTAATTCCAACGGGATGTCCGAGAGCGGGTTGAATAATTTCAATACCGGTCTTGCCTACGATCTGTATCTGATAGGAAATCCCAAGTTTACCGTGGGAGGCTCTGATATCACCATTAATAATCTCTATTATCACGCATGGCAGTACCCTGCTCTCGTGCCTGGTACCGAAGCTAATCCCGAAGTTGACATGCATTGGCGTGCGTTAAACGGATTGAATCAACAGCGTTTCTACGAGCAGGATGGCTATAAGGGTGAGTTTAACTTCACTTATGGTGTAAACGTTAGTAATATGCTTTACCTTGGTGCTTCGGCCAATGTATTGATGTACAGTTTTAAAGAGTCGATGATGCATCGCGAAAATCCCAATGGTGGTCTTGCCCCGTCAGGTGATGATGATTGGGATATGTATGATTTTACGGGATTTGAATACCGTACCTACCTGAATCAGGATGCAACAGGATTTAATCTTAAGCTTGGTGCCATCTTTAAGCCGGTTCAGTCGGTACGCCTTGGTTTGGCCTATCATACTCCGTCGTATTACCGTGTTATTGAGGATTATCAGAGTAAGATGAATGTTGATTATGCACATAAGGGGCCTCATCTCAACGACTCGCCTTTGGCAGCCAAATCACCCAAGGGTGAGGATGAATACCGGTTTCGTACTGCCGACAGACTTATAGCAAGTGCCGGGTTTGTGCTGGGTAATATGGTAATAGTCAGTGCCGACTATGAGAGGAGCAACTATGCACACATGAAGTTTAAGCCCATAGGAGACCAATATCGTGATTATGGTAGCCAGAATAAGGAGTTGAAGTCGGTATTAACCGCTGCCAATACCTATAAGGCCGGCGTTGAGGTTAAGCCACTTAACAACATTGCTTTGCGTGCAGGGTATTCGCTTCAGGAATCACCTATCAAGTCATCATTTTCGGTCAATAAGCGTAAGTTTGAGACCTTCTCTCTCGGAGGTGGATATCGCATGAGTGATTATTATGTTGATATGGCCTATATGATTGTAAAGCAGCAGAAGGACTATTTCCTTTATAGCTGGGACGAAAAGGCTGTGGGTGTGCAGGCTCCGGCACCTGCCAAGATGAGTATTTCGGATCATCAGATTGCCGTAACGGTAGGTTATAGATTCTGATAGGATATAGGTTATAGGATATAGGGTTTAGGTATTGTACTATGGCCTAAACCCTAATTTGTTTATTTTCGTCATAAATGACTTTGTATTACGCCCTTGCAGGGCCTGTCAAATTATGTTTATACGTGGCGATGGGCGATACCCCCGATGGGCGATTTCCCCGATGGGCTTTCCCTACGATGGGCTTTACCCATCGCTGATATATGTCGCCCCTTCAGGGCTATGCCAAATTAAATTTAACGTAACGATGGGCAATACCCATCGCTTGCATATAACACCCCTTCTGGGCTATGTTACTAACGAAATTGGGATGAGCCGTTGCTTTTTTTATTCACCAGCACTAAGGGGGTGCAAGATAATAAGATAGGGTGAAGCCTTATAATGACAGCCCCTCTAACTCTCCATTCCTAAAATATATCTCTTCAATACTTTTACGTTTTTTTGTTTCAGGAGGTGTGTCGGCAGGGAAACCCAATGGCAGCATTACAACCGGTTTTATATGTTGTGGCAGTTTGAGGGCAGTGGATAGAACATCGGGAATAAAATTGCAAACCCAGCACGTGCCTACACCAATTTCGGCAGCTTTGAGTGTAATGTGGTCGGCAGCGATGGCAGCATCTATGTCGGCATGATCCTTTGAGTCGGCCGGGCGTTTCCAACTCTGCCGGTAATTGGCACAGACTACAATAAGCTGCTTTGCTTTTATAAACCACTCGCGATGGTACGATTTGTAGATCTCCTGCAAGAGTGCCTCATCATCAACATAAATAAAAATGTAGGGCTGGTAGTTTACTGCCGAAGGTGCCATACGGCCGGCATTCAGCATCTGTAGAATAAGCTCCTGAGGCACTTTGTCTTCGGCATAGATTCTAACCGAGCGTCGCTGTATGATTAATTCGTCGAAATTCATCTTTTTTTTGTGCAAAATAGCATTTCTTTAAATTTCAATCAATCAAAAAGGAATATGAGTTCGGGTTTTGTTAGATTTGTAATCATTTATCTTAATAATTATAAATATGAAGATTAAATATATCAAGGCGGCTAATGTTTCGGTTGATGATGCAATCCGTTTGCTGGAAGATAATACCCGGCCCTTTGCAGTTGATGTTGTGAATTGGGAAAGCTATCCGTACAAACCCAATGTGGAAGCACAAATTGCTTATATTGATGATGCCATTCTTTTGAAATTCAACGTGAAGGAGCAGGCTGTACTTGCACGAACCACTGAACCTAACGGCGAGGTGTGGACCGACAGCTGCGTTGAATTTTTTATATCGCCCAACTGTAACGAAGAGTACTACAACTTTGAGTTTAACTGCATTGGTACTCCGCTGTTGAGGCACAACAAAGATGGTGAAGTTATTTTTGCATCGGATAGTATAATGTCATCAATAAAAACATCATCAACACTGGGGAATAAGCCCTTTGAAGAGAGAAAAGGCGACTTTGAGTGGAGTCTTGCAGTTGTTATACCTTTTGTATCTCTTTTCAAACACAATATCGATGGTGTGAAGGGTAAAACAATGAAGATTAATTTCTATAAATGTGGTGATAATCTTACTGTTCCGCATTTTGTGTCGTGGACTAAGATTGATACTGAACAGCCAAGTTTCCATCAGCCGGCATTTTTTGGTGAGGTAGTTTTTGAATAATATATAATCTGTTTCTGATGATTAAAGCAAAGTTTGACTCGGGTGACGACTGTTTTACTGCAATCGATTTTGAAACTGCCCAAGGCCAGCGCTGGAGTATCTGTCAGGTTGGTATAGTAAGGGTGGAGCATGGCGTAATTACCGATGAGGTGAATATGCTGGTTCAGCCGCCCGGCAACTACTATTGGGATCGTTTTACTCAGATACACGGAATCTCGCGCTGGGATACTGCCGATGCACCCACTTTTGATAAGGTTTGGAGGAGTATAAGGCCTTTTATCGAAAATCAGACTCTGGTGGCACACAACGGTATGTCGTTCGACTTCCCTGTGTTGAACAAAACTCTTGAGTATTACAGTCTTATGGTGCCTGAATATGAGAAGAGGTGTACATATAAGATATTCAAAAGTAATCTGGCAGTGTTGTGCAGTCAATATTCAATACCGCTGAATCACCACGATGCCTTGAGCGATGCAAAGGCGTGCGCCAAACTGTATCTTATTCATCTGAATAACAGAAAGTAAAGGGTTGTTAGATATTGTAAGGAATAAAAACAGAAATCCCGCATTTTTTGTTGATGAAATTCACAAAAATATGCGGGATTTATGTTTTGCAGGTTTTATTTCCTGCTCAAAAGCACCACATTTTCAACATGATGAGTGTGCGGAAACATATCTACCGGTTGAATTTTGTCCACTTTATATCTGATGTCGAGCATATTGATGTCGCGTGCCTGGGTAGCAGAGTTACAGCTTACATAAACGATACGCTCAGGAGCAGCGTTTAGTATTGTCTCTACCACATCGGCATGCATTCCGGCCCGTGGCGGATCGACAATCATCACATCGGGATAGCCGTGTTGATTGATAAAGTCGAAGTTGAGCACATCCTTCATGTCGCCGGCAAAGAAGCTTGTGTTTGTGATGCCGTTTATTTGTGAGTTAACTTTTGCATCTTCAATAGCTTCGGGAACATATTCTATACCAATTACTTTCTTGGCTTTGCCTGCCACAAAGTTAGCAATGGTGCCGGTGCCGGTATATAGGTCGTACACTGTTTCGTTGCCGGTGAGTGCAGCAAAGTCGCGGGTTACTTTATATAGTTCGTATGCCTGCTCCGAATTGGTTTGATAGAATGACTTTGGTCCTATCTTAAATCTGATTCCCTCCATCTCCTCCATAATATGGTCGTTTCCGTGGAATAGAATCACCTCCTGATCGGTTATGGTGTCGTTTGCCTTTGAGTTGATTACATACATCAGTGATGTAATTTGTGGAAAGGCCTCTTTAAGGGCTGATAGAAATGCTTCACGCTGCTCCTTGTCTTCGCGGAAGAATGATATTACCACCATCACATCACCTGTAGATGCTGTGCGAATCATAGCTATGCGCAGGAAGCCGTGTTGCTGGCGGAGGTCGAAGAACTCAAGGTTATGCTTTAGTGCATAATCGCGTATCCAGTTGCGGATTGAGTTTGATGGTTCGGGTTGAAGATGGCAGTTGTTGATGTCAACCACTTTATCGAACAGACCCGGGATATGAAAACCCAACCCGTTGTGATTGGTGATACTTTCTTTTGTTTCCATCTCGGTGGGCGATAGCCACCGCTTGTTGGAGAAGGTATATTCAAGTTTGTTCCGGTAGTAGCGGTCTTTTTCCGAACCTATAATGGGCTGTGATGGTGGTATTTGCACCTTGCCAATTCTCAACAGGTTATTGTAAACTTCGCGTTCTTTGAATTTTAGCTGCTCCTCGTAAGGCATATTTTGCCATTTACAACCTCCGCATACACCAAAATGTTCGCAAAAGGGTTCAACCCTTATTGGCGACAGTTTATGGAATGCCACAGCACTCCCTTCGTAGAAGTTGCTTCTTTTCTTTGTTACCTGAATATCAACTATATCGCCTGGTACAGCATTGCTAACAAAAACAACACGGTTTTCGATCCGGCAAAGAGCTTTTCCTTCGGCAGCAATATCGGTTATCTCAACTTTATGAAGTAATGGTTTGTTTTTTCTTGATCTTCCCACGTTCTACAAATTTGCCTGTAAAAGTATAAAAATAAGTTGGCAAAAATT
>JBDHYT010000239.1:0-5150 GCA_039811485.1 Marinilabiliaceae bacterium
TAGCCGGAAAAGTTTTTAATTCAGCACTTTGTAAAGACTTAATTTCCAATGACTAAATTTTGGCTCTGAATCGATGTGCTTTTAAAATCTATTTTGTTAGGAATAAAAATCCCTCACCAATCGGCAAGGGATTTTAGTTTTTATAGTATCCTGTTTATAGTTTCTTACGAATCTCCTCGGTCTGTTTTTCAAAGCCCGGTTTCTCAAGCAGTGCAAACATATTTACTTTGTAAGCCTCCACTCCCGGCTGGTCAAATGGATTGATATCCAGTGTGTAACCGCTAATGCCGCAAGCCTTCTCGAAGAAATAAATCATCTGGCCAAGGTAGTATTCGTTAAGTTGTGGTATCTCAACTCTGATGTTTGGAACTCCACCATCGACATGGGCGATAAGTGTACCCAACTCAGCCATTTTGTTCACTTCGTCAATACGTTTTCCGGCAAGGAAATTCAGTGAATCGAGGTTGGCTGCATCTGTTGGAATCTCCATTTTGTGATTGGGTGATTTTACTGAAACTACCGTCTCGAAAATATTGCGAACTCCCTCCTGAATCCACTGACCCATTGAGTGCAGGTCGGTGGAGAAGTCAACGCCCGCCGGGAATATACCTTTGTTCTCTTTTCCTTCGCTCTCGCCATAAAGCTGTTTCCACCACTCGGTGAAATAGTGCAACTTAGGCTGATAGTTAACCAGAATCTCAATTGCCTTACCGTTGTTGTACAGAGCATTACGAGTTGCAGCATAGATGCAGGCAGGGTTATTTTCGAACGGTACATCGGCAGAAGTAAGTTTCTCCATATCGGCAGCACCTTTAACCAGCTGGCGGATATCAAATCCTGCAACAGCAATAGGAAGCAGGCCTACAGGTGTTAGCACCGAGTTACGGCCGCCCACATCATCGGGAATAACAAAAGTTTTGTATCCCTCTTGTGTCGCCAATGTGCGTAGTGCACCTTTGGCTTTATCGGTGATGGCAACAATGCGCTCTTTGGCCTCCTGCTTGCCGAAACGGCTCTCTACCAACTCTTTAAGCAGGCGGAAAGCAATGGCAGGCTCGGTGGTGGTGCCCGACTTGGAAATTACAACCACTGCAAACGATTTATCCTTCAGAAAATCAAGTAGTTCGTATGTGTAGTCTTCGCCAATATTCTGACCTGCATAGAGTACCACCGGAGCTTTACGGTTGGTTAGCAAGTGGTCGAAGCTGTTTGATAATCCATCGATTACAGCCCGTGCGCCAAGATAGCTGCCTCCGATTCCTACCACAACCACATAATCGGCCTTTTTGCCCAATGATGTTGCTGTGTTGGTAATATCAGTCAGTTCGGCATCGGTTATCGACGACGGCAGGTTGAGCCATCCAAGGAAATCGTTGCCACGGCCATTGCCACTGTGCAGCTTTTTATTGTTTGCTTCAACAGTTGCTTTCATTCCGTTAATGATATCTTCAGAAACGAATGTTGTAACTTTCGATATATCTATTTTCAAGTTTCCCATGGTGATATAGATTGAAAATTAAGTTGTTAGCGTAATTGTTCGGTGAGAAGTTTTATCTCAATTGCAGGCGATATTTTCTCGTAAATAATATTGTAAACAGCCTCGGTAATTGGCATGTTCACCATATATTTGTCGTTTATCTCCTTGATGCTCTTAGCCGCATAGTAACCTTCGGCCACCATAAGCATCTCCATCTGTGCCGATTTTACCGAGTACCCTTTGCCGAGCATTGTGCCGAAAGTGCGGTTGCGGCTGAACTGCGAATAACAGGTTACTAACAAGTCGCCTAAGTAGGCCGAGCTTTTTATGTCGCGGGTAATGGGATGGACGGTATCCACAAATCGTTTTATCTCCTGTATGGCATTGGAGATGAGCACTGCCTGAAAGTTATCGCCGTAGCCGAGCCCGTGGCAGATGCCCGATGCCACTGCCATAATGTTTTTAAGGACGGCAGCATATTCGGTTCCATAGATGTCGTCGGAGACAGAGGTCTTGATAAACTGACAGTTGAAGAGTGCTGCAAACTGTCGTGCACGTTTGATATCCTGACATGCGATGGTGAGGTACGACAGCCTTCCGAGGGCAACCTCTTCGGCGTGGCAGGGGCCTGATATAACGCCTATGTTTGACAGCGGTATATCGTAGGTCTTATGGAAAAAGCTGCCAACAATCATATTGTCGCCAGGCACAAGACCTTTGATTGCCGAGATGATGAATTTATCCTTCAGCGATACGGTAAGCCCCTGAAGCAGCGGCTTTAGAAAGGCCGAAGGCACTGCGAATATAACAATGTCGGAATCGCCTATCGTCTGGTTGATATCGGTAGAGAAGTTGATTCTATCCACATCAAACTCGGCACTGGTGAGATAATTGGGGTTATGCCCACGCTTGATAAACAAATCGATGTTTTTTTGATCGCGCACATGCCAGTTGAGCTTGGTGACATTGGTCAGCACCATCTTAGCTATTGCCGTGGCCCAACTTCCGCTGCCTACTATACCTACTCTTAGCGTACCTTCTTCCTGTTCCATATTTTATTGTTCTGGTCAGTAATCTGTGTTTCTAAACAATCAGGCAAGCCATTTTGTTACGTCATCTTTCGATGGATTGACAAGGCCCAATTTATGCTTTTTGTTGTGTCCGCAAATATCCTGATGCAGTTTATTTGGATTTAGCTGTTTAAGTTCTTCAACCTTCATTACTCCAAGTGAGTATATCACCTGTATCCACTCGGCTGGAATTCCTAAAGCAGCAAATTTCTCTTCGCCATCTTTCTCTTTTTTCTTTTCAGGCTTCATCTGTGGGAAGAAAAGAACCTCCTGTATCGACTGCTGGTTGGTCATGAACATTGTCAGACGGTCGATGCCGATACCCATTCCCGATGTCGGTGGCATACCATATTCGAGCGAGCGCACGAAGTCCATGTCGATAAACATTGCTTCGTCGTCGCCTTTTTCCGACAAGGCCAGCTGATCCTGGAAACGGCCAAGCTGGTCGATGGGGTCGTTAAGCTCCGAATAGGCATTGGCAAGCTCCTTGCCATTTACGAATAGTTCAAATCTCTCTGTCAGTTCCGGATTGTTGCGGTGACGCTTGCAAAGAGGCGACATCTCAATGGGATAGTCGGTTATGAAGGTGGGCTGGATGTAGTGGTGCTCGCACTTCTCACCAAATATCTCGTCGATAAGTTTTCCTTTACCCATTGTTGGGTCATGCTCAATCTTTAGGTCATCACACACTTTACGAAGCTGCTCTTCCGTCATGCCGGTAATATCTACTCCTGTGTGCTCTTTGATGGCATCGGTCATCGTCACCCGCTTGAACGGGCTTTTAAAGCTGATGTTGTTATCGCCAAACACTACGTCGGTAGTGCCATGAATAGCCATGGCAACGCGCTCGAGCATCTGCTCGGTGAAATTCATCATCCACTTGTAGTCCTTGTAAGCCACATATATCTCCATCACCGTAAACTCCGGATTGTGGGTGCGATCCATACCTTCGTTTCTGAAGTCCTTTGCAAACTCATACACACCATCAAAACCACCAACAATCAACCGTTTGAGGTATAGCTCGTTGGCTACACGAAGATATAACGGGATGTTGAGTGCGTTGTGGTGGGTGATAAACGGACGGGCAGTAGCTCCGCCCGGAATTGCCTGAAGTATAGGTGTTTCAACCTCCATGTAGCCATGCTCGTTGAAGAACTGGCGCATGGTGTTGATAATTTTTGTACGCTTTATAAATGTATCTTTTACATGCTCATTTACAATCAGATCCACGTAGCGCATCCTGTAGCGCATCTCTGGATCGGTAAAGGCATCGTACTGAACGCCATCTTTCTCTTTTACGATAGGTAGCGGGCGGATAGATTTTGAAAGTACTGTAAATTCTGATGCATGCACCGAAATCTCACCTGTCTGGGTACGAAACACATATCCCTTCACACCAATAATATCGCCAATATCAAGTAGTTTTTTGAACACTGTGTTATACAAACTCTTGTCATCACCAGGAGCAATATCGTCGCGGCGCACATAAACCTGAATCCGCCCCTGCTTATCCTTCAACTCAACAAAAGAGGCATTACCCATGATGCGTCGCGACATGATGCGGCCTGCAATGCAGACACTCTCCATCTTGTTGTGCTCCTCATCGTACTGCTCCCTTATCTCTTTGCTGTAGTGTGTAACCGGATATTCTTCGGCCGGGAAAGGGTTGATACCCAGACTAATCATCTCGTTGAGACTATTGCGTCTTATCTGCTCCTGTTCGCTTAATTCAAGTGTATTCATTTGTATAAATTATCTTTTATAAACAAGTTATGGGTGCTCGGTATGTTATTGATTGTTATAACTATACGCCACATCCCAAGCTATTGGTATTTAAAAGTCGATGCCTATCACAGGTTTGATTAAAAAACCTATAAATATAAGCAAACAACGTGCAAAGATAATATAAACAAGGTTGAAAAATAAATAAGGAGTTAAAGTAATTTATTAACAGTTGAATATCTACCTTTTATAGTAATAATGATGTTATGCAAAACCTATTTACATTTCAATTGTTTTAGAATGTATTGAATTGAGCCGTATGGTAAGTTCACTTTTTTTAACTATTATTGCGCTTTAATGAAAACCAACAGGTTTTCTTTTTTTTACTTAATATTTATGAATCAATCTAAGAGTAAAATATCAAAGCCCGATTGGCTCAAAATCCAGTTGCCCAACACGGCCGACTATAACTGGATGAATAAAACCATCAAGGAGAACGGGTTACACACAATATGCACCAGTGGCAAATGCCCAAACGCAGCCGAGTGCTGGGGGCGTGGTACTGCCACCTTTATGATTCTGGGCGATATATGCACCCGGGCGTGTAAGTTCTGTAACGTAAAAACAGGCCGTCCATTGGCTGTTGATACTAAAGAGCCGCTAAGGATTGCCCGATCGGTGCAGATTATGAAACTAAAACATGCAGTGATAACATCAGTCGATCGCGACGACCTTAAAGACGGAGGTGCTTCTGTCTGGGCTGAAACAATCCGAAAGGTTAAGGAGGTGAACTCCGGTGTTACTATGGAGGTGCTGATTCCCGACTTCAACTGCAATGGCGATCTGATTCAGTTTGTGATGGATGCCGCACCGGAAGTTAT
>JBDHYT010000240.1:0-5142 GCA_039811485.1 Marinilabiliaceae bacterium
TTAGGGGATAGAGGGGTGATTACTATTTTGCAGCTATATACATACGACTCCATCCGGAGTCAGACTTTAAATTGTCAATTGTCAATTGCCAAAGCTTGCATACGGTTACTGATGATGTATCCCCTGCGGGGAAAACTGGATGGCTGCCGTGCCGTTAGGTACGTAATATCGGTGGCATATAGGCAATATCAGTAACCACGGCCTTCAGGCCGTGGCTGATGCCGTCCTTGCAGTCGGCTTTAGCCATGAACATTTCACTGATAATCAGTGAATACGTATTTATTTATCCTCCAGCCGGACTTAATTAATTGATAATTGATAAGGGACAATTGACAATAATTTAATAGTGGAGAGCTGAAAGTGGAAAATTGAAAGTTAAGGGTGTGTAATTGTTTTTTTTACGTTATGCCATTGGCTCGGAGAGCCAGACCATGCATAACCGTGGGTTTCAACCCACGGAACATGCACACCACGTTTTCTGCCCGAAAGTGGCAGCACAAAAGGAAAAGGTAATTGAGCATTGTCTCTTTGTCCTCAAGCCGGACGGGCTTTTACTTTTTGGCTACAGCCCCAAAAAGTAAACAAAAAAGGCCGCCGCTGCGCCTGCTCACCTAAGAACTATCACTACTCTCCGCTGAACGCAATGAACTCGATTCGGAAAGTATTCCCTTATCAAATAGTTATTCATGAACCCGAATCTCAAACAGCATTGCGTTTTAACCGCTCCGTTTCGAGATAGTTCTAAGGCTCGCAGCCGAGGCGGTGACCAGCAGTGATGCTTTAGATTTGAAGGAGATAAGCATTTTATTTTTACATTGTCAATTTTACGTTATGCCATTGGCTCGGAGAGCCAGACCATGCATAACCGTGGGTTTCAACCCACGGGACATGCAGTCACACCTCTTATTTTCATCCTGTACAAGTGAAATGGAAATCTTATTCCGAACCACTCTGCCTTGCCAACAAAAAGAAGATTGCGAAGCTTAATTAATAAGAAAATCTTAATTGCATCTTAATCAAACCGTAATGGTTTTTTGTAACTATTCTTCAATATAACCTTTATTTTTGCCGTTATAAATTCCGAGTCATGCAACATAGATCTTTATTTTTTGTGATCCTTATTGTTCTTTTTTGCAATTTCCTTGTCATTAGTTCTTTGGCGCAAGAGAACCAGGTGAAGAACCAATCTAAATCTCTTTCCGAGGGTGGTGACGAAAAGTCGAAGAGTTTTACTCTTTCGGGTTATATGCAGGCTCAATATCAGTATGGCGATAGCGATGCCGTGCTGGGTGTGGGTACGCCCAACGAAAACAGCAATAATTCGTACAGTAGAATAGGCATTCGTCGTGGAAGGCTGAAGTTTGGTTATGCTAAGGAGTGGACAACTGCAGTTTTTCAGATAGATATTACCGAAAAAGGTTTCGGTGTGAAGGATGCCTATATGAGCTTCAATATTCAAAGCTTAGGCCAATCAAAGGCTAAGTTTGGAATATTCGACCGTCCATTTGGTTTTGAGGTTATTAATTCGTCATCCAGGCGTGAGTCGCCAGAGGTCTCATATATAATATCTGCGCTTTTCCCCGATAGTCGCGATGTTGGTGGCATGTTGTCGTTGCAGATGCCTAAATCATCGGCACTCTCCATTATCAGGCTTGATGCCGGACTTTTTGCAGGCAATGGTATAAAGCCGGAGACCGATTCGCGACTCGACTTTATTGGGCGTCTTGGTTTTTCGCCCAAGATGAACGGTATTACACTGGGTGGCGGCGTTTCGTGTTACCTCGGAAGTGTATATCAGGGCACATCCAGGGTTTTCACCATGAAAGATGATGGGTTTGTGGTTGACGATAATCCTTCAAATATGGGTAAATATGCGCAGCGGCGATATTTTGGCGTCGATTTGCAGCTTGAATTCAATAGCGGCATTGGACCTACCCGCCTTTTGACCGAATATATTGGTGGTAAGCAGCCGGGAACCGCCGTCTCTTCTTTAAGTCCTAATTCGGCACAACTGCCAAAGTCAGATACTTACATCCGCAATTTTGCCGGAGGCTATCTTATGTTGGTTCAGGGTATTGCGCAATCGCCATTGTCTTTGATTGTAAAATACGATTTTTACGACCCCAATACCGATGTTTCGGGTGATAAAGCCGGGCTTAAAGGTACTTCTATAACAGACCTCATGCGTAGCACCATTGGTACCGGCCTTGTCTATCATCTTAACAGTGATGTGCGATTGACATGTTACTACGATTTCAAACGGAATGAAACCTCCGGGAATATCGCATCCATGCACAACGATCTGGACGATAATGTGTTTACCCTTCGTATTCAATATAAATTCTGATTCTTAACCAAATCGTAACATCAACGTTACCACTTCGTGAAAATGTCTGTTGATTTTTGTATCAACCAAAATAGACAGAAAAATGAAGACAAAAATCCTATTATCATTTTTATTTACTGCTATTGCAGTAGCAGTGTCGGCCCAACGCATCAAAGGGTCGGATACGTTGCTTCCTCTGTCGCAGCAGGAGGCCGAATCGTTTATGAAGAGCGATAAGTCGCGTGTGGTAACAGTTACCGGAGGAGGAAGCGGTGTTGGTATCTCGGCCTTGGTTGAAGGCACAACCGATATAGCTCAATAGTCGAGAAAGATTAAGTTTGATGAGCGCAAAAAACTTACCGATAAAGGGCGTAAGATCACCGAAGTTGTTGTGGCTCATGATGCCCTGGCCGTAATTGTCCATCCCTCCAATAAAATTACCAATCTCACCCGCGAGCAGTTGGAAGGAATATTTACCGGGAAAATAACAAACTGGAAGGAACTTGGTGGAGCCGATTTAAAGATAATTCCCTATTCGCGCGAGACGTCATCGGGCACCTACGAGTTCTTTAAGGAGGTTGTGCTAAAGAATAAAAACTACAAAAGCGGCATCATGAGTATGCCTGCAACAGGTGCTATTGTGCAGTCTATCAGTCAGACAAAGGGTGGGATTGGCTACATAGGTGTTGCCTATCTCAATGGATCGGTAAAGGCTGTTGGTGTATCCTTCGACCAGGGAAAGAGTTTCGTTGCCCCTTCTGTTGATGCTGCCCACCGTGGCGTTTATCCCATCGTCCGACCGCTTTATTACTATTTTACTGCCGATTTGGAGTCAAAAGTAAAACCTTTTGTAGATTATGTGCTTTCGCCTCAAGGTCAGGAGATTGTTAAAAGCATAGGTTTTATTCCCGTTAAATTGTAAGTTGATTGTAATTTATAGCTAATGTTTGGGTTACGAAAAATAATCGAGAAGTTTATTGAGGGGATAATGACATTAAGTGGGATGGTGACAACTGTTACTATTTTGCTGATTGTGGTTTTTCTTTTCAAAGAGGGAGCAGGTTTGTTCAATTCACCATCGGTAGAAAAAGGTTATGTGCTGTGTGTCAATGCCTCCAACCCCGTCGAAAAACTAAGCAACCGCCACGTAGTCTCTCTTTTTAATCACGATATTGAGAACTGGAACGCTGTTGGCGGTAATGATTTGGCGGTGGATGTGTTTCGTTTCGATGAGATTTTCAGCCTCTATGGCGATGATGAGTTAGGTGTTGATTATGAGAATCTTCCCAAACTTTTGGGTGATGTTCTCTCCGGACGCCAGGGAATAATTGCTTTTGTGCCCGAACAATATTTGCCAAAGGGAAATGTGGGTATTAAGATTTTGAAAAAAAGCAATATAGCTTTAAGTGATGTATTTGGAGGTGCTGAATGGTTGCCTACCGCCACTCCTGCACCTCTTTTCGGAATTCTGCCTCTTATTGCAGGTACGCTGTGGGTGAGCTTTTTTGCCATTGTCATTGCTCTGCCGCTTGGACTTGGTGTGGCCATCTATCTCTCCGAACTGGCTGGCGAGAGGGTGCGTAAAGTTCTTAAACCCTCCATCGAATTGATGGCGGGAATACCTTCGGTGGTCTATGGCTTTTTTGGTCTAGTGGTGCTTGTGCCTCTTATTCAGCAGGTATTCGGTTTGCCGGTGGGCGAAACCGGCTTTGCCGGTAGTTGTGTGCTGGCTATCATGGCATTGCCTACTATTATCACCGTTGCCGAAGATGCAATGCGCAACACCCCGCAATCGATGCGTGAGGCTAGTCTGGCACTGGGCGCAACTCATTGGCAAACCATATACAAGGTGGTTGTTCCTTATGCATCGTCGGGTATTACTGCTGCTGTGGTGCTTGGCATGGGGCGCGCAATTGGCGAAACCATGGCGGTGCTGATGGTTACAGGCAATGCTGCCGTTATTCCAACCTCGTTGTTTGAGCCTCTCCGCACCATACCCGCTACCATCGCTGCCGAATTGGGCGAGGCTCCTGCCGGTGGAGCACATTATCAGGCTCTCTTCCTTCTGGGTGGTATTCTGTTTGTTATCACTTTAGTTATTAGTGTGTTGGCCGAAGTTGTCTCTAAACGTCATAAATTTAAAGGAGTATGATTATCAATAAAAAACAGAGTCAGATACTTTTCTTCTGGATATTCAGGATTCTTGGCCTTCTGGTGCTCTCTATTCTGCTTTGGATTCTGGGCTTTGTGATGTGGAACGGTTTCGGTGCCATTAGTTGGGACTTCCTTACTCAACCTCCCGCTGAGGGAATGACCGGAGGAGGCATTTTTCCTGCCATAGTAGGCACGTTGTGTCTGGTGGTAGGCAGTATTGTGGTCGCCTTTCCGCTTGGTGTGATGTCGGCTGTCTATACCTCCGAATATGCAGGCCATGGACATATTGTGAAGTTTATTCGTGTGATGACCAATAACTTGAGCAGTATTCCCTCCATTGTGTTTGGATTGTTTGGTATGGCTTTGTTTGTCAATACGTTAGGTTGGGGTGATTCTATCATTGCAGGCTCGTTCACTCTTGGTTTATTGGTTCTTCCGGTAGTAATTCGCACTACCGAAGAGGCTTTGCAGGCCATCCCCGATACATACCGTATGGCAAGTCTGGCATTGGGCGCCACAAAGTTGCAGACAATACGTAAGGTGGTACTCCCAATGGCTTTCCCTAATATCATCACCGGTCTGATACTGTCCATTGGCAGGGTTTCGGGCGAGACGGCTCCCATACTGTTTACAGCAGCCGCCTACTTTTTGCCCCAATTGCC
>JBDHYT010000241.1:0-5109 GCA_039811485.1 Marinilabiliaceae bacterium
TAATAAGACAGCGATGGCGACTCTTTATCTGCTCTGAATAGTCCATTATTGGTAGCTGCATATATCCATTTGGTGTCGAGCAGGATGGTGTTGATGCTGAAATTTTCTGTTTCGGTGCCTATATAGTAGGTGTCCGTCACCTCTCGTCGCTGGATGTTGATAACTACAATTCCAAAACTTGTGCAGCAGTAGAGTTTGTTGTTGTCGTGCACTATGCGGTTAATTGTTTTTGATGATGAAACATTACTCAGTTTGATGTCGGGTATATTCACCACCGTATTGCCTTTTACAATATCCAGATTACCATTGATATATCCTATAAATATTCTTTCGCCATCAGTATCAATTGTTGATATTTCAGTGTCGTTGAGCAGGTTGACTTTTGTGATTTTTTCTATCAGGTGATCCTGGTCATCGTAAGTAAACAGACCCATCGACGAACCGGCATAAGGTTTTTTTCCTATCTTTCCGCAGAAAGATGCTGAGCTAAGGTTTAGATGATCAGTCCACTGCTGTGCAACCAGCATTACAGGCAATAACACCAATATTGTGAGTGTGTTGATTCTTTTATTCATTTTTAGTCTGATTTTTCAGAAATTGAACAAACTTTTCAAATGCCCTTGCCCGGTGGCTTATCTTATTTTTCTGATTCAATGGCATTTGTGCAAATGAAATCTCTGTCCCTTCTGCTCTGAAGATGGGGTCGTAGCCAAAACCCTCATTTCCGCATGGAGCTTCGAGAATATAACCATCTACTATTCCTTCGAAAAGGTGCGGTTTTCCGTCTAGGACGAGTGCAATAACAGTTCTGAATCGTGCCTTTCGGTTGGTACATCCCTTCATTCGTTGCAGCACTTTCTCCATATTTTTTTTAGGGTCTTTTTCTTCCCCGGCATATCGTGCCGAAAAGACTCCAGGTGCACCATGCAGGCAATCTATCTCGAGTCCGGTGTCATCGGCCAGGCAGCTTATTCCATATTTGTTGTACACATATTGAGCCTTCAGCAGTGCATTCTCTTCAAGCGTAGTGCCGGTCTCGTCTATCTCAACCGTCTGGCCGATGTCGTGAAGATCCTTAATAACCAAGTCATTGGCCATCTGTTGCAGTTCTTGGGTCTTGTGCCTGTTGTGAGTGGCAACAATCAGGGTTGTCATGTTAGTTTTTCTATTGTCATGTTTACAAACTAAAAAGGCGGTTTAAACCGCCTTGTAATTTCTGTAATGTGGATATCAACCGAAGTTACCGTAACCGTATTTCATTAGGTCGGTGCGCGGGTTCACCACAAACACGTTAAGCATCTCATCGTTGGCAATCACAAACTGCTCGGATGCACCAAGCACATAGTCGTGGAATGCAATATCACGAGTTGTTATAATTATTATCATCTGGGCGTTCACCTGTTTGGCAGCTACAATAATCTGTTCGTGACTTGTAGATGTTAACTCCGAAAGCTCTATTGAGTATTTTATGTCTCTCTCCTCGAGATATTTTTTGCAGAACACCAAATTTGCTTTTGTGGGTATATCAATAACTCCATCTTTGCCTGTTGTTGCAAACAAGAACACAAAAATATCGAGAAACTGCGAAAGGAAACCGAGCCATTTCAGCTTCTCCTTTGTCTCCGTCTTGTGGTCAACAGGGAATAGTATATTTACCTGCTCGGGGTAATCGGCCTCTTTTTGTATTACAAGGTATGGTATTTTAGATCCAACAATAACCTTAAGTGCCCAGCTACCTGTCAGTTTTTGCATACCCTTCATGCCGTGGGTACCCATTATTACAAGCATACAGTTGAGATCCTCAACGGTTTTGTTGATGGTTTTAAATATTGTTCCGTCTTTTACAACCGCAGTGGTCTTGATATTGTGTTTTTTCTCTATTTCATCAGCAACCTTTTGCAACAGTGGTTGTTGCTCTGCAATCTGTGCCTCTTTTTTCACAATATGCAATAATACTATTCCGGTTTTCATCTTACCGCTAAGTTTTACGGCATGCGATATGGCATTATCAGCAGTTGCTGTAAAGTCGTACGGTACAAGTAGGGTGCTTTGAGTTGATTCCATAAAATTCCTTGCGTAGATTGAGTGTTCAATACAATAAATATACTATTTTTATAAATAAAAACAAAGATATTGTAATTCTATTTATCTTAGATTCAAAGATAGTTGTAAATATGGTAAAACGTGCATTTATGTATAAAAAAATGTTTACATGCTTTCTTCTGATATCTTTATCATTATCTGTGTTTGCAGGTAATATTGAGTACCAGAAAAACGGTGAGCGTATCTCTCTGAATGTCAACGATACAGTTGCACTTCGGGAAGGCGACCCGTTACTTGTTTCGTGGAGTAGGTTTCGTTTGTTCGACGGTCCGTATCGTTATCGAATCACCAATTTGTCTCCATATTGGTGCGATTGGTTTGATAATGATTTTATATTTGTCAACCATATTCCTGCGGGTATCTATAAGCTTGAGCTTATCAATAGCCGTAATAATTTTGCTTCTTTCACCATTGCTGTGGATAGTAGGTTTTCGGGCTGGTTTGTAATTTCTCTTGTTGGTGCAACTCTTATTGTTTTCTCTCTTGGCCTCTATCTTCGCGTGGTTTTTAAACGTAGGTACGCCAAAGTTTCATCCGAAGTTGCGCCCGTTGCATCTTCACACACAGGCGTTTTGGCTGCCGATATGGTGAAGGAGACTCACTCCAAATCCAAGTCAAAAAAATATAAAAAGGTTACCGTTCTGTTTGCCGATATTCAGGGGTTTACCAAGATTGTGGAACACATGAACCCCGAGCAGCTTATTGATGAGCTTGATAAGTATTTTATTTTTTTCGATGAGGTGGTCGAAAAGTTCAATATCGAAAAGATTAAGACCATTGGTGATGCCTATATGTGTGCCGGTGGTTTACCCGATAAGAACCGCACCAATCCGGTTGATGTTGTTTTGGCAGGCATGGCCATGCAAAATTACATGAAATCTATTCAGCATAGCCGGGCTAATAATGAGTTTGGATTTTGGGAACTTCGTGTTGGAATTCACACCGGGTCTGTTATTTCGGGAATGATTGGCAATAAGAAGAGATATTTTGATATCTGGGGCGACTCGGTTAACATTGCCTCACGGATGGAGTCATCGGGCATTGCCGGCGAAATCAACATCACGGGTGTCACTTATAATCTCATAAAAGACTATTTCGTATGCGAATATCGGGGTAAGATGCCTATAAAATATAAGGGTGAGACCGATATGTACTTTGTGCGCGGAATTATGCCTTCTCTATCCGAAGGAGGGGCGGGCAGAGTTCCCAATCAGCTGTTTTATTGCCGTTTGCAACAAAATGCGTTTCTCGACATGGTCGATTATCTTAATGATACCTATCCGGATTACTGTCTCTCCGACAAGCTCTTTGCTTCATTTCTGATTACTGCTGAGACTCTTGCCCGTTCCGAAAGGGTATCCGAGGAGGAGTTGTTGTTGATTAAAGTTACATCGGTGTTTGCACATCCTTTGCTGCTATGCCAGTCTATGGCTGCCAGCCCCGTTGATATTGGCCTGGTAATGAAGAAGTTTAGGTTTACCCGCGATCAGATAAACGTGGTGGATACATCAACCTACAATGTCGTAAAAGGGGTTCCTGCCAATGGCGTAATTGAGGAGATTGTGAGCGATGCCTTCTATCTTTCACTTTTGAAAAAGAGCTTTTTGCACGATTTTCTTGGAGAAAAGACCGAAAAAAACCCAACCATTTCATCATTCTCACGTTTAAGAACCGAAAAAATGGTAGATTCTGTACTCCATTATAAGCCTTTCACTGCCTCATTTCAGCATCTCGTGGAAGTTGATGCATTGAAGCAGATGGAAGTCATCAAACATTTTTTTATATTTGACAATCGGAACAAGCAGAATTGATTATATTTGCAGATGTTAAAATTTCGTAAAACAATCACTATGGCCAAGACGTATGAAGTTGAGAATAAACTGCCCAACATGATAGGACCCGGTACCAAAATTACCGGTGACATTGAAACCAATGGCGATCTGAGGATTGATGGTATCATTGAAGGTTCGGTGCAGTCGAAGGGAAAGATAGTGATAGGCAGTAATGGATCGCTCACAGGTAAAGTAAAATGTGCCAATGCCGAGATTGCAGGTGAGATGAATGGTGAGATTCTTGTGGATGAATTGTTATCACTCAAAGGATCGTCGCGATTCATTGGTGATATTACCACTTCAAAACTAAGCATTGAGCCGGGTGCAATTTTTAGTGGCTCATGTAAAATGGGTGGTAACACCAAAGGCACAAAAGATTCTTTAACCAATACGTGAAGTCATTGCAGCTCTGCACATATCGCTACTTGTGGCAATGTTGATTAACACCATTGTGTTTTTCCATATTGACCAATTGTCATTGAAGATTTTTTTCAATGTTTTTTTCATCTATGTATTAAATCTTGGTGTTGTCCTTATCGATAAAGTCGTCCATAAGGATAATAGAACGCTGTTGCTGTTTGGGTTGGGTGTAGTAAAATTTGTGCTTATTCTGGCACTGTTGCTTATTCTCAACAATCCAATGAATAGCATTAACCATATCCCGGCCCTTCTTTTTGTCGTTAATTATTTTATTTTTCAGATAGCCATTGTTGTTTATGTTCATCACTCCAACAAAGGCACAAAAGAGCATTCGTTATGAAGTGTTTTAGTAAGTTGCGTTATTCATTCCTAATCTGGCTCACAGCCCTGGCGATTTTTTTGCCCGGATGTGCTGGTAATACCGATGGCGAATCGGTTGAAGAGATAGAGGTAGAGGTTGATGATATTATCTTCCACCATATTTCGGATTCGCATAAGTGGGTTATTTTTTCCAACGCCGGAGAAGATGGTTCCAGCAGCGAAGTGACGCTTCATCTGCCTGTGATACTGATTGATGGAGGCAGCATATATTTCGGTCTCTCTTCATCCTTCGAAAATCAGGCAGTGGTGAGCCACAACGGTAAGCACTACGTGATGTATCACGATTTGATTTACAACACCGATGAGCATGGTGGAATTGTTAAGAGTGCTGATGGTGAGGTTGTTAATAGTCGTCCTTTGGATTTGTCTATTA
>JBDHYT010000242.1:0-5089 GCA_039811485.1 Marinilabiliaceae bacterium
ATGTTGAGCTGCCTTCGCTTGGAAGTGCCAACGGTTTTGCCGGGAAGATAATCGACAAGGAGACATTCTACACCTTCTCATCATATACATATCCTGGAGTTGTTTACCGTTACAATGTGGAGACAAATCAATCGACCGAGTATTACAGAACTCCGGTTAATTTCAACTTCGACAGTTACGAGACGAAGCAAATCTTTTACACCAGCAAAGATGGAACAAAAGTGCCAATGTTTGTAGTGGCAAAAAAAGATGTGAAACTTGATGGCAACAACCCTGTGTGGCTCTACGGTTATGGAGGATTCAATGCCAGCCTGAACCCCGGTTTCGATATCCGCAGACTTGTATGGCTCGAAAATGGAGGCATTTATGTGGTGGCCAATATTCGCGGGGGAGGCGAATATGGTGAAAAATGGCATAAAGCAGGAACCAAACTCAATAAGCAAAATGTGTTTGACGACTTTATTGCTGCGGCGCAATACCTTATCGACAAAGGATACACCAATGCTTCGAAACTGGCAATCCAGGGAGGCTCCAACGGCGGTCTGCTGATAGGTGCTGTGGTAAATCAGGCACCCCAACTATTCAGGGTTGCACTTCCTGCCGTTGGCGTGATGGATATGCTGCGTTACCACAAGTTCACCATAGGGCGTTTCTGGGCCACCGATTACGGCACATCCGACGACAGCGAAGAGATGTTCCGGTATCTAAAGGGCTACTCGCCGCTACACAATATAAGCAGCAAAGCGGCCTACCCGGCTGTTCTTGTCACCACAGCCGACCACGACGACCGCGTAGTACCTGCACACTCGTTCAAATACATTGCCGAGTTGCAATCGAAATACAGAGGCAGCAACCCGGTGATGATCCGCATTGAGTCGCAAGCCGGACATGGTGCAGGAATGCCAACATCGAAGATAATCGACGAGTGGACGGATCTTTACTCTTTCACATTCGACCAGATGGGCATAAAACCATCAATCAAATAACTTAACTATAAGCAGCACTGCATCATATCATTGCAGTGCTGTATCTTTTTTCATCGTCACTATGAACAACACCAACCGCAGGCTATTGGTAATAGAAGGTAATATAGGATCGGGCAAGACAACACTGGCACGCATGCTGTCGCAGCGGCTCAATGCACGCCTTGTGTTGGAGCGGTTTGAAGATAATGCCTTCCTGCCACGATTCTACGAAGACCGCGACCGCTATGCCTTCCCACTCGAACTCTCGTTTCTGGCCGACCGCTACCACCAGCTGAAAACCGAAGTGGAGAGTCCGGATCTGTTTCAGCAACTTACAATATGCGATTACCATTTTTTCAAATCGCTGGTATTTGCCCGTCAAACACTTAGCAGCGACGAATTTCAGCTTTACCGCCAGTTGTTCCATATAATAATAGGTATTGCGCCCAAGGCCAACCTGTTTGTTTACCTCCATCGCCCCACCGATGCTTTACTGCAGGCCATCAAGAAACGCGGACGGGACTTTGAGGCAAATATCAACAGCCAATATCTTGAGCTAATTCAAGATAGCTATTTTGATTTTTTCAGGGAACATCCCGAGTATCCAATACTAATTATCGATGTTGACAATCTCGATTTCGAGAACAACCAACATATATTCTTGAAAATAAATGACTTAATAGCAAAAGAGTACCAACCGGGGATTACACGCATAAAGTTAAAAGAAATTATGAATGATTAAATTTTAATTTTCATCAAATTGTTTTTACCCAAATGACTTTATTTATAAATGGATAAATCATATATTTGCACCATTATATGCATGAATTGCATCATAATATAAAAAAAGATTATAAATTTGTGTAGATTCATTGTACAGTTCTAAAATAAAAATTGATTAATCATTATGAAACAAACAAGAATTCACATCATTGGTTCTTTGGCTTTGGTAGCAGTGCTATCAAGTTGTGCCGGTCTGAACAAAATGAAGAAGAATGCACCCACAGTACAGTACACAGTAACTCCTACTGTACTTGAAACTCATGGCGGCAAAGTAGATCTTGACATCAAGGCGCAGTATCCTGCCAAATTCTGGGACAAGAAAGCCAGTGCCGAAATTACTCCCGTATTGGTTTACGATGGTGGCGAAACAGTATTTCCATCATTCAAGGTTCAAGGTGAGAAAGTAAAAGGTAACGACAAAGTTATCAACTACACCACCGGTGGACAGGAAACCTACAAAAATGCAGTTCTTTTCAATGACAAAATGCGCGTTTCAAATCTTGTGATCCGCATGACTGCTACTAAAGGTGTAAAAACTGTTACTTTTGACGACTACAAGATTGCAGAAGGCGTAATTGCCACTTCTACTCTTGTTGCCGATCAGGGTGCAATGGCAGGAAAAGGCAAAGACAACTTCCAGCGTATCATTTCTGAGAGCCAGGCTGCCGAGATTCTTTACCTTATCCAGCAGGCTGAAGTTCGTCAGGGACAGTTGAGCAAAGAGGACGTTAAAGCTCTTAACGACTATATCAATGCCATCAAAGCTGCTGAAAACAAAAACTTTAAAGATGTTACAATTTCAGCTTATGCATCACCTGATGGTAGTCTTGACCTGAACACCAACCTTGCAGGAAACCGCGAGAAGAGTGCATCAAAATATATTTCGGGACAGCTTAAGAAATCAAAAGTTGACGAAAAAGGACTTCTTAAAGGTAAGACTACAGCCGAAGACTGGGATGGTTTCAAGAAAGCCGTAGAGGCTTCAAACATCCAGGACAAAGAGCTTATACTCCGCGTTCTTTCTATGTATTCCGATCCTGAGGTTCGTGAGAAAGAGATCAAAAACATGGCTTCTACTTTCAAAGTAATTGCTGAGGAGATTCTTCCTTCACTTCGTCGTTCGGTTATCACCGTTAATGCTGAACTTATTGGCAAGAGCGATGACGAGTTGAAAACTATCTCTTCAAGCAATCCTTCGAGCCTGAATGTAGAAGAGCTTCTTTACTCTGCTACACTAACCGAGGACAAAGATACCCAACTTGCCATCTACAAAGAGGCTGCTGCCAAATTCCCACAAGACTGGAGAACTGCAAACAACTATGGTGTAGCTCTTTATGGCAAAGGTGACATTAAAGCTGCTAAAGCCGAGTTCGACAAAGCTGCTTCTATCAAAGCCGATCCTATCGTAGAGAATAACCTTGGTGTTATCGCTCTTAGAAATGGCGAGTATGCCAAAGCTGAAGAGCATTTCGGTAAGGCTGCCGGTACAGGTGCCGAGCTTGACAACAACCTTGGTATCATTGCCATCCACAAAGGCGACTACGAAGCTGCTATGCGCTACTTCGGTTCAAGCATCAACTGCAACGCTGCCCTTGCAAAAATTCTTGCCGGCAAAAACGATGCAGCTCTTTCTACTTTGAATGCCAACACACACGAGGTAGGTTTCAAATACTACCTTAAAGCTATCGTTGGTGCCAACAAAGGCGAAAACGACATGATGTTCGAAAACCTACGTAAAGCTATCGCTCTTGATGGCAAATGGAAGAAATACGCTAAAACCGACATGGTATTTGGCAAATTCTTCAACGACTCTACTTTCAAATCAATCGTTGAGTAATTAGGTTGATATAATCATCACAAAGAGGCTGTCTTTTCAGACAGCCTCTTTTTTTTGCCTGAAAACCTTTTAGATTCTGTTTCTATTTTTTTAGATTTATATCAAACAATGGTCGTTGAAAATATTCAAAATCATTTCATTCCATTAAAACAATTTAAAACCAACCAAAAATTTTAGCACATTATTTGTATTACAACATCAACCTCCTATACCTCAATCCTACGAATAACAATCCGAATATATAGCTTTAACACAATACTATTAATCAAACTAACGAACCACTATGCTTAAATTCAACAACCTTAAAAGCAGATTAACAACAATACTCGGTCTATTAGTAATCCTGATAATAATATTGATTGGCACAACCAACTACATAAGTGTTCGCAGGGCATTACTAAAAGATATACGCCAAAAGCAGCTTCCAAGTTTTGTTGAGGCATCGCAAAGCACACTACAATCGATATTGGAACGAGCCATTGAAACATCCTACCAGCTTGCCAACGACCCGGCAATCAACCAGTGGTTTGCATCGGGCGAAGAGAGTAGTGCACTAAAGCAATTGGCCACACAAAGGCTTGACCAGCTTATAGGCGATGAATATTTCAACAGCTTTGCCATCAACATAAAAACAGGCCATCACTGGACCAACGGAGGGAAAAGCATTAATACTATTTCGACAAAAAATGCCAGTGACCAGTGGTTCTACAACCACTTGAAAAGCAACTCTACATTTGCCCTAAATTTCGATTACGATGTCAACCTAAGGCAGACATTCCTGTTTGTAAACATAACAATGGGAAAAAAAGATAACCCGCTTGGAATTGCCGGAGTAGGATTAAAACCCGACAAGATGGTGGAGGAGCTGACAAAAAAGAAGATTACAAAAAACAGTCTCCTCTGGCTTATAGATGGCAACGGCAAAATACTGCTTTCGCAGGATACTGCCCAGATAAACAAAAACATTTCGGAATTTCTAACTGATACTCAAACAAGTACTATCCTTGGCAACGATAATGGAGTAATAGAAAACCAGGACTATAAAGGTTCAAAATTTGAAGTTGCCTATACTAATGTGGGGCAGACAGGGTACAGCATGGTTGTGATTGCACCAACGGGCGAACTTGTGGCATTGCTAACGCCAATTCGCAACAACACTTTTATATTCAGCATAATATTCCTAATCATCACACTATTGATAGTTCAAAAGCTATCATCATCAATAGCAAATCCTCTCACCGACTTAACAAAGGTTGCTTTAGGATTCTCAAAAGGCGATCTATCCATCGACATTAAAGATGACCTTACGCACCGAAGCGATGAGATAGGGCGTTTGGCCGATGCATTCAACACAATGAAAAACCAGATTATAGGCGTTGTATCCAAGGTTAAAACGTCGGCCGAGCTAATATCGAATGGAAGTACAGAGCTCAACAAATCGGCTCTGAGCCTGTCGGAAAGCGCCATGGAGCAGGCATCATCAACAGAAGGGGTGTCGGCATCG
>JBDHYT010000243.1:0-5076 GCA_039811485.1 Marinilabiliaceae bacterium
AAAGTAGATTCTGAATCCTGGTTGCCGGGATTAAGAGGTTTTTTGGAAAAAGCAGTTGCTGACCCTTCAAAATGGGAAATATACCGAGGCGATAGTTTTCAGATAGAGATTGATGTAGTGCGTGCACTGGAGCTTTCGCTCACCATTAAGGCACTTATCAAAAATAATCCAAAAATCGATGTGCGACTATCGGTTGGAATTGGAGAAAAGAGCTATTCAGGCATCAGAGTCACAGAATCAAACGGTCCGGCATTCATCAATTCGGGCGATGGTTTAGAATTAATGAAACAATACACACTGTTCATCAAAACTCCGGACAATACCATCAACGATTACTTTGATTCGTTGACGAAACTGATTAGTTTTATATGTGACGGATGGAAGCCGGCAACAGCAGATGCCATATTCTGTTCGCTGACAAATAAAGAACTGAAACAAAAGAAGATAGCACAGTTGATGGGCAAGGATCCAACTACGGTAAGTAAAGCATTAAAGCGGGGTGCATACAACGAACTTTGTTCGGTTCTTGAGTTATACTCAAAAATAACCAGCCAATGGAAGAACTTATCATAAAACTGCTGTTTGCCCACTTTTTTGGTGATTTTATACTTCAGCCCACCAAAATGGTTGAGGATATAAAAGCACGCCGGTTTCGTTCGCCTTACCTTTATATCCATATTTTAATCCATCTTTTATTGTTGCTTGTTGTCACCGGATTTTCAAAGGATTATTTAATACCGGTTATAATACTTGCACTCTCCCATTTTGCAATCGATATAGTGACAAAAATTCTATTGAGCCCTCATGTAAATGGAGTCGGCAATCTGATATTCGACCAGATAATGCACCTGCTGGCAATATATCTGTTTATCAATCACTTTTACAATCTGGATATAAATACCGGAGTAATATTCAACAGTGAAGTTCTGTTATTCATAATTGCTCTGGTTATATTAACATCGGCATCATCGGTTTTTATAAAAAAGGTGATGGAGATGTTTCACTATCCCATACCCAACGACGGACTCTATAATGCGGGCAAATACATTGGTATGCTTGAGCGTCTCTTCGTTTTCGGTTTTGTAGTACTCTCATTCTGGCAGGGAATAGGTTTTCTGCTGGCAGCCAAATCAATATTCCGTTTTGGCGACCTGAAGGAAAAAAAAGAGATAAAGCTGACCGAATATATTCTCATCGGCACACTAATAAGTTTCGGTGGCGCAATAATAATCGGAGTGCTTTATCTCAATGCCCGTGTATGGCTAGGTCTTACAGACCACATCTCACTCGTGATAACAAACTAATATCAAATTATTTAATTCTCACAGGCACATTTTCGCTCAACGGTCCTTCATTCTGGTTTTCATCCAGCACCGAAATCTGGTAGAAGTATAGTTTGCCTCTCTCCACATTATTGTCGGTGTATGAATCAGCGTCTTTGGGTATTGTCCTGATGGCTTCAGGATTACCTCCTGCCACTGACCGGTAAATTTTGAAGCCGGATATATTTCCGATTATTTGCCCCCAGCTCAGAAATGCTGCATCACCACTTTGAAAAGCTTTTATTGCTGCTGGTGGTGCTACCGGCTGTACGCCTTCAATGGTAACAGTTATAACTGATTTCTCACTCTCGTTTCCAAAACTATCCCACGATGCAACGCCATAGGTATAAACCCCTGGAGACGTCAAAGTATCGTCAAAAAAGTTTTTTGCCGGCTGAAACGAATCATTATCAAGTAGTTGCCATTGGTTGGTTTCGTTTTTCCGCCAAATTTTATAACCAACCAGATTATTATCCCACCGGTTCATGTAATCCCATAGTAACGACACCGATTTATCGTCAACATCTGCAGTCAGATGGACAGGAGGTGTCAGATGAACTTTAATCCCCGGTGATACCGATACGGTGTCGGAGGAAGCACTGTTCTTATCATCATTGCTGATTGCCCTTACCACATACTGATACACTTCTCCGCCGCGGAGAATCCTTGATGTGTCGGTATAGCTGAACAGATTCGTATTGCCATTAATAAGGTGGCTTACCTGCCGGAACTCTTCACCCGGATTGGATCTTCTGAAAACCATAAACCCTTTTCCCTGATAACCACCGCTTTTCCAGTGAATATTAACTCCGCCGGCCAAAGGCACAGCATCGATATCTGATGGCGCATCTACTGCCATATCAGCCCCGGTATAAGCCACAAATACTTTGGCTGATGGCGATATTACCCTGCTCTCACTTAAAATCTGAAGATAGTAATAGTAATTTTCGCCGGTTTCGGGAACTATATCAGTATATGATGTTTCTGATACCGGGATTGTAGCTATACGTACATATCCGTCATCAAAATTATTGCTTCTCATTATGTCGATTCCGTTAAGATACTCCTTCCCCTCGAAACTCCATGAAAGTATAATCTGATGATTGGCTGCATCACTCACGGCTTTTAGGCTGGTAACAGGCGGGACATAATAATCTTCGATATTGCTCCCGCTCATGTTAGCCTGGCGTGTTCCTTCATTACCGTAGGCATCAACCGGCACAATTTCGTATTCGTACATTGCCGGATTATTTCCCAGTGGATCGATGCAAAGCATATAATATTGATCTTCTTTCATATATACACCCTTGTCGATGTTGGGTCCGTCTAATTTTTTAAAGTCATCGCGGCCAAATACAGACCGATAAACATTGAAATGAGCCATATCTGCCGGATTGGCGGTTTTCCATGTGATCGATATTTTACCGTTGACAAACTCCTTTTCAGCAAACTCAATTTTGGGCCATTGGACTGGCCGCAAGGCCGAAATACGGTTGCTCTCTCTCTGATAGACCTGTTTTGATGCCGCACTCAGTAGCGTAACCCTGTACTGATAGTCGTTATTCTTTTCGGCGGTACGGTCAAGGAAAGCCGTTCCTGCGGCAAGGTGCATCACCGGCAGATTGGAGACAAACATAGAGTCGGTAGTCAGATATTTATCGATGTAATTCCATAACTTGTCAAGCTCATCTGCCTTGGGTGGATCGATGGTTTTGAAATATTTCTGATATTCGGCAACTCTTTTCAGCATCTCATCGCGCGAACCCGGAGCTGTTGCAGTGCCTAAATTTTCATAGGAACGATCGTTTCTGCTCTTCCGCTCCACCTGATATTTCATCCCTTTGGGTATGGTTTTGCCAAGGAAAATAAAAACTCCTTCGGTAACAGGCTTAGCCACAGGCATATCATCATTTTGTGAATAGGCCAACCCAATTGACATTGTAAATATCAGAATTAATATTGTTGAAAGACGTTTCATTTTGTCTGATTTTTTAATATTAACTTCATCAAAACTCTGTTTACCATCCGCTGCTCATTGGTGTCTGGCCGCTACAGTTGCCAAAACCAAACGATAAATCGGTGTTGCCATACGAGTCGAGAGAAACATTAAGCTTGATTCCTATGCTTTTTTTAATTCCTATACATCCTTCGCAACATATTCCGTCCGACCAGCAAGGTGTCGGGAAACATTGCTTAATTGAACCAGTAATGCTGAAACTACCACATCCATTTACAGAAAAAGCTCCCGTTGAGGTTGAATAGACGCCCTGTGCTCCCATTTCGGCCCTTGCTTCGGCTCCAAATTTTGTACAGGTGATTGACGACCCTTTAAGGTAAGCATAGGCAAAGGCCATTGCACCTATACCATACTCATTGCCCGTCTTGTCGAAACTCATCCAGAGTCGTGCGTCAAGGCCTGCTTTTGCACCCAGGCTTACACTTATCACACCCAGATTAAGACTCCAATCGGGAATATTGATTATTGGAAGATCTTTGTTTCCGGTAAAGAAAAATCCGGAAATACCGTTTCTGAAGCTTGGCGGGATGTTCTTGTTATAGGCAAACTGCATTAATGTTTGTGCAACATTGGAAGGCATAGAGTTATAGTCGCCAATCAGCAGTCCGGCATTAAATTCGCCCAACCCCGGAGTTTTAAGCTTACCGCCGGCCACCATATACCATCCTCCGCCATCAACAAGCATATTGGCTACGCCTACAATCCTCAATGGTCCCATTGACTGGTCCATCTGCAGATTGCCTATGAACCGGCTGTTTGCCAGGTCGTAGGTTAGACCCATATTGCCGAATGAAGAAGGAATATTTTTAACCTCCATCTTTTCGTTGGCTGCATTGATAGAGCCTGTAACGGTAAATGTTTTACGGGTGTTGCCCTGCATGCCTTTGAATCCTGTCATCTCTCCGCTGAAAGTCAGATTTTTCCATGTTTTCGACGGCATGTCGGCATCCATTCTTCCTTTGATGTTGGCAAGGCGGGTGTTGCTTCCACCAAGCGGCATCCATTGGTTTTCCGGCATTATCTGCACCCATGCGGCATTTGCCGTTCTGTAGAAATTAGCTTTAAGATTGATTCCCTCTTTATCTTTTATTTCACCGATGGCCAGAAACTCTCCATCTTTCAGTTTCTGAGGATTATCCTTATACTGGGTATTGGCAATGAACCGTACTCCACCCGGCCCCTTGAAGGAGACATCCAACGGATAGAGTTTAAGTTTTATTTGCCCGCCTTCCTTGTAGAGCTGAATAATTCCGCTTGTTTCGGGTAACTGTGGCAAACCAAGATCGATGCCGCAACTCATATTTACATAGTCTGCACCACTCGAGAACGAAAGAGGACGTATTTTCATTACTGAATAGAGCATCAGATTGTTATCCTGATTGCCGGGATACATAATCTGGTCGCCATTGCTGAACAGCGAGAAGGCTTCAAACTTAAGTGCATCCCCGGGTTTCATTCCCGGAAGGTTTCTGATTATTACTCCAGGTTCTTTATTTTCGCCTATCAGCCTGAGTTCGTAATGCGGACGGTGGTCGTTGGCTGCACTCGGATTCAATCCAAATGACGGATTCTGTGTCAGCACTTCGACAGGAACAATATTGGCCATCGACAGATTATTAACATCGTAGTTACCAATGGTCAGGTGTTCTGGTTCGATGGAAATATTCTTCAGCGGGACATTTACTGTACCGGTATTCATAATGCCCGACTCAATGGCTATCTTATTACTGCCCGAAG